>CAZKNW010000005.1:19854-25350 GCA_964554035.1 uncultured Verrucomicrobiota bacterium | reverse complement strand
TGCGGGCTTCGTTGGCGTCCTTCTGGGCAGCCATGAATGCCTTGGTCTGGTCCTTGTCGAGGCCGAGCTTGGCGACTACTGGGTTCTGACCCTTGCCGCCCTTCTTTTCCTTGTCGGCACCGAAGGAGGTAGCTGCAAACGCCAGCGACAATGCCAGCGTGATGATGAGTCTGAGGTTCTTCATACGTTACTTGAGTTGATGTTGTTGATCTGCAGCCCCAATACTCCCATCCACACAGATGGCCCGGGGGTGCATTCCACATACGGTCCAGAGAGAACGAATGTCACATCAAAATGATGGACAGGTCATTTTTCTGAAAGCATGCCCTCCAAACGCTCCATCTCCTTCTTCAGGACACCTCCAACCCGGTGCTTGGCCAGGTAGACCTGGGTGCTGCTGACCCCAAGCGAACGGGTCACCTCATCCACACTCCGTTCCTTGAGCACGTAAAGGTCATAGATCTGGAACTGCAGCGGGCTGACAAGCCTCTTGAGGCACGCCACGGCCGCCTGAAAGACGTTCTCCGTCCACTCCGTTTCCCAGATCTGGTCCAGGGCATCGGGCTCATCGGAGGCCAGCCGGTCCAGCACATCCGTCCGGCGTGTGTCTTCCTGGGGCCGGTATTGGTCGGGTTTTCTCTTGCGAAACTGGTCCTTGATCCGCCAACGGGTCAGCTGAAGCAGCCATCCCTTGAAGGATCCTTTTGAGGGATCATACCGGAAATCCTCCATCTTCTTGGCAACCGAGATCACGGTCTCCTGCACCAGCTCCTGGGCCTCCTGATTGGTCAGCCCCGCCTTCAGGCCGGTGCTGTAAATAAGTCGTGAATAAGTATTGAAGAAGTCCTGCCAGCCATCCTGGTCCTCCCAGTCCTTGAGACGGGTCAAAAGACTGTGGCGGGTAGGGAGCCAATCCTGCGCTGTTTGATTCATGGGAGGGTCTTCGGGCCTCATTTCCATTTCTTTCGGAGTTCTAACGATAATTCGCCCCCAATCACACCGTCACCCCTCAAATCGGGCAAAATGGAGGGGCTCTTTCAAGAAAAAGCAGAATGCACCACCTTCAAAACATTACGTTATCGTTAATTAAAGTCTCCCATTCCGATTTTTTTCTTATTTACCCTTTCAAAGGGTATTGACAGTGCATGTGGGATGAATATCTTCTCCCTCGCTTTTGGTAAATTTCACCTCGGTTCCTCCCAGCCCAGTGGTGGTCACTACGATGAACACCGCTGGGTTTTTTCTTTGTCCCTCCCTTTCGTCAACCCTTGGGAATAACTTCTCATTACTCACCCGTTAACGATATTTTTAGAGTTTCCAACCCTTGGATGAAAGCAGGGTCAAAAGCGCGGTAAAAAAGGTCAATGAAGCGATCATACAGCCTCCCACACCAATGGTCATGACATAGCCAAGGCTCTCAATCCCCTGATGACTCGCAAGGGTCAGGCTTCCAAACCCGGCCATGGTGGTCAGGGCCGATACCAAGACCGCTTTTCCCGTGCTTTTTGCCAGGATCCGCGGGTTGTTCTCTTCCGCAAAGCGATTGAGGATGTGAATGCCACTGGTCACTCCGATCCCAATCACGAGCGGAAGGGTCATGATATTGGCTGGATTGAAGGGAATGTCGAAGAATCCCATGATGCCCACACTCCAGCAGACGCCGATCGATACCGGAAGGAGTGAAAGGATCACGCAGGTCAGGCTCCTGAAGTGGATGAACACCAGGATCACAATGGCGATCAGGGCATAATAGGCCGCCTCAACAAAACTGTTCTTGAGGAGGGTGGTGTATTCCAGCAACTGGACCGGAGTGCCCGTGGAATCAGGAAAAACGGATCGCAGGTCTGCAACAAAAGCCTCCTGGTTCGGGCGTTCCCAGACATCCTCCTTGGGATAAACCTGCAGCAGGATCTTGCCTGTCTTTCCGATGAAACGGTTTCTCAAGGCCTCGGGTATGTCCGCCGTCTTCAGGCCCTCGGTCGAATCCTGGCTCCGGATGGCCTCGAAGGTCGTCTGCAGGTCCTCGAAGAAGGACTGCTGGAAGTATGTCAGCTTCTCACGGCTTTCCATCCGGGACTTGTCGTTGATGACGATCCGCAGCTGGATGAGCCTCTTGCGCAGCTGCATCACGTTCTCCCGCAGCTCCTCCTGACCCACCTCATTCTCCAGGGCATTCAATGCCTGTCCCAGGTATCCAATGAGCGAATAGAGGGTGAGGCTCAATTCGGGAACGACCACCGGATCAATGTCGATGGGCGGAAATTGAATGGGGGCCAGGGTCTGCTTGATCTTGCTGATGGTCTGCAGCTTCGCGGTCGGATCCTCGGCAAGATAGGAAGCAACGGACTCCACGCTCGCCACGGTGGGGAGCTGCAGCAGCTTGGCCTTGAGTTCCTCCGCCTGCGCAAGGTTGGTGCTGACCACCGCTCCGTAGAGCAGCGACTTGCCGGCACGGTCCATCAACTTGTGTTCATACTGCACGGCAGGCAGTCCCTCGGTCTGGAGGTTCAACAGGTTGTAATCAAAGCGCACCTTGGAAAACTGGGTCACCGCCAGTCCGGTCAGGACCAGGCCGATGACGACCACCAGTCCGGGACGGGTCAGCCAGATCTCTTCAAGCTGGGCACCCCTTTGCGCCCGGTGTTCGTCCTCCCAATGGACGTCCATCCGGTTCTGTTTCCCCTTCAGCAGCAGGATCGGAAGCATGATCATCATGGGGATCAGGCTGAGCAAAAGCCCTCCACCGGAAATGATGCCCATCTCCCGCACTCCCTTGAAGTCCGTGAAGGCCATCGCAAGGAAGGCCCCTGCCGTGGTGAAGCCGCTGGTGAAGATGCCGATGCCCGTGTGCGACATGGCCGTCTGCAGCGCGGAGATCTGATCATGCCCCGCCCTCAACTCCTCCTCATAGCGGGTGATGAGATGCACACCAAAGTCGATGGCCAGCCCAATGAGGATGGGAACAAAGGTGATCGTCAGGATGTTCAGGTGACCCACCGCAATCGTGGTGAACCCCATGGTGTAACAGATACCCACAAGGAGACAGGCCGTGGCCTTCAAAGGCCGCCCGGTCTCGTCGTAGCTGTACATGAAGATCAGGGCCACGATGAGCAGGGCGACCACCGCCGCCTTGGTGGTGTCGATCTGTGCCTGGTTCATCTCATCCACCTCAAGCACCGGCTCACCTGTCACCCCCGCATTGATGCCGCTGACCTCCTTCTTGACCTGACTGACCAGCTCACGCAGTCGAATGACGGTCCTGCGCGTCACCTCCTTGGCCGGACTCCTCGCCGTCACGATGTAGATCTTTCCCTCGTCAAAGGTCAGGTATTGTCCGCTTTCCGCCTCGGCACCGCTGTCGAAGAGGGCCGTCACACCGGGCGAGACAGGACGCCCCGGCCGTTGCACCGCGTCGATGGTCGTCTCCACGATCCGTTCCAGCGCGGGGAGGCCATCCAGGAGCGCGGCGGCGTCATTGGTGTTTCCCTTCCCTGCCTCGATGAACTGCAGGTTGACCATCTGGAAGAGGGAGTTCAGGTTGGTTGCCTGGGTGAACTTCTGGACGAAGGGCATGAAATCCTCAAGCCGTTCATGCATCGTCTCCAGCTTGTCCTCAGGCACGAAGAGCAGCGCCTTCCTTCCCATCAGCTTGAGGTCGCCCTTGTAGAAGACATTGGTGAAATACTGGGGTTCCTCGAGCATCCGCGTGGCGAGCCGCTCCACGAATTGCCGGTTCTTCTCCATGCTGCCGCTCTCTGCAATGACAACGATGTCATCCATGGCGGAGAACTCGCTCTTGTACTTGAGGAATTGCTGGTGGTAGTAGCGGTCGGCGTCCACCAGGTCGCTGCGTCCCTTGCTCATCTCGAGGTAGCGGACGGTGATGCCGATGCAGATGACGCCCAGGATCACCTGGGGGTAGAAGAACAGGCGGGGATGACGATGAAGTGCTAGCGTCAGGCCGCGAAGGAACCTCTCGATCAACCGGTGCTTCTCCCCGACTGCCTGGGGATCAGGTTCGTTCTGGGGAGCTGAAGGTTCGTTGTCCGGAAGAGACATTTCGGAAGGTCGCTATTGGCAGTCCGGGCAGGTTCCGAAGAACTCCAGCTTGTGGGTCACCCCCTTGAAGCCGTGCTTGGAGGCGATGGATTCCTCGAATTCGTTCTGAAAGCATTCATCCAGCTCAACGATCTTTGAGCACTGGGTGCAGACAAGGTGATGATGATGCCCGTCCTCGCCAGGGGCATGCAGCTCAAAGCGGGCAACGCCGTCACCAAAATCGTATCGGGTCACCATGCCCATCTTCATGAGCATGTGCATGGAACGATAAACCGTGGCGAGGTCGCACATGCCCGGCTCAAGCGCGGCATGGATCTCCTTGTTGGTCATCGGCCCCTGGGAATCCTTGAGGACATTCAGGATGGCATTGCGCGGGCCCGTGATCTTCTGCGACTTGGCACGAAGGTGCCTTTTCAGATCCTGAAGATCCGAGCCGTGCTTGTGATCGTGACAATGTGAATGATCCGACATGGGTTCCGCCAACGCTGTGGGTGGAGGATGCGTTCCCCCAACCCTTCAGAAAAGCCGATTCTGGTCAAGGTTCCGACGCTTCCCTGACGATGGCCTCGGCCGCCTCCTTCAAGGAAGGAACGATGGTAACATGTTCGCCGGAATCATCCAGCCGGTCCCTCCATTCGCAGCCATGCCCCGTCAGGACCAGAAACGAGCGGGCCACACCTGCATTCCTCCCGCAATCCACATCCACCTTCTTGTCCCCGATCATGTAGCTGCGTCCCAGCTCGACGCCATGTTCGTCACGGGCGTCAAACAGGAAGGCCGGCGATGGCTTCCGTCCCCGGCTGGGTTCATCCGGAGCCTCGGGTGCCACGAAGATGCCATCAAGTGAAACCCCGTCAGCCTCCAGCAGACCGACCAATCTTTGGTGAACACGTGCCACATCCTCCAGGGTAAAGTAGCCGCGTCCGACCCCGGATTGATTGGTGACGAGGAAAAGGAGAAATCCGCGATCCTTGAGAATGCGCAATCCCTCGGCGGCACCCTCGATCAGAACGACCTCATCCGGCTCCTTGAGGTAGTGCTTCTCCTCAATCAGGCAGCCATCCCTGTCGAGAAACACCGCCCGCTTCATTTGTCGCTCTTGAAGGTGTCCAGGATTTCACGACGGGTCGTGGTGGCGGTACCCATCTTGCCCACCACCACTCCGGAGGCGTGATTGGAGATGATCGCCGCCTCAACAGGCGACGCCCCGGCTGCAATGGCCATGGTAAAGGAGGAGATGACGGTATCGCCGGCCCCGGAGACATCGAAGACCTCCTGGGCGATGGTCGGGATGTGATAGGGCTTGGCCCCGCTTCGGCAAAGCAGCATCCCCTTTTCACCAAGGGTGATCAGGAGCAACGCAGGAGCCAGGTCCTTCAAGAGCTTGTCCGCCACCGCCATCAGGCAGGGGTCCTTCAGGGGATCCTCCACATGAGG
>CAZKNW010000005.1:0-19844 GCA_964554035.1 uncultured Verrucomicrobiota bacterium | reverse complement strand
GGCGAGGAATCAGGCAGACCGGCCAGTTCGCAGGCCTCCTTGCGATTCGGGGTGATCAGGGAAAGTCCTGTGAGATCCAGGCTGTGCGCGGGCTTGGGGTCGACGCTGAGCCAGATGCCATTCACCCGGCAGACCTCCTTCAATTCATCCAGCACCTCCTGCGTGACCACTCCCTTGGCATAGTCGCCCACGATCACGGCATCCGCATCCGGCAGCTCCTTGAAGAGCCCGTCAAGGATGCGGTCCGCCGTCCTCGCATCCACCGGCTTTCTCGTTTCGCGATCGATGCGGACAACCTGTTGCTGATGGGCGATGATGCGGGTCTTGCGGCTGGTCAGCCTTCCCTCCACCGAAACGATCCCCTTGCAGTCCACACCCTGTTCCTTCATCAGGTCCGTGATCTTCCTTGCGGAACCATCCTTGCCCACCACGCCAAACATCCAGACCGGCACCTCCATGGCAGCCAGGTTGCGGGCGACGTTGGCCGCGCCACCGGGCATGAAGCTCTCGGTCTGGAAATTGACGACCGGTACCGGCGCCTCGGGCGAAATCCGATCGACCTGTCCCCAGATGAACTGGTCGAGCATGATGTCCCCGATGACGAGGATCTTCCGTTTGCCCGCGGTCTTGAGGATGTTCCGCGCGCGGTTGAGGGTCAATTTCTTCATTGGCTAGTCACCAAGAAAGGCGGTCAACGGGCTCGTGGCCTGGGCCGTCGTAGAGGTCGTACCCATCCCGATCTCGAAGGCCGCCCGCCCGGCATCCACGGCCTGGGCAAAGCTTCGTGCCATCAGGCAGGGGTCCTTGGCCACGGCGATCGCGGTGTTCACGAGCACCGCGTCCGCACCCATCTCCATGGCCTCGGTCGCATGGCTGGGTGCACCGATCCCGGCATCCACCACGACAGGCACCGTCGCCTGCTCGATGATGATGCCGATCTGGTCCCGGGTCTGGAGTCCACGATTGGAGCCAATCGGGGATCCAAGCGGCATGACCGTGGCGGTTCCCACCTCCTGCAGTCGCTTGGCAAGGACGGGATCGGCATTGATGTAGGGGAGCACCGTAAAGCCCTCCTTGACCAGGATCTCGGCCGCCTTGAGGGTCTCAACCGGATCCGGAAGCAGGTAGCGGGGATCCGGATGGATCTCCAGCTTCACCCACTTGGGCAGGCCCGCGGCGACCGCAAGCCGCGCGATGCGCACGGCTTCATCGGCATTCATCGCGCCACTGGTGTTGGGCAGGAGGAGAAAGCGCTCCTGATCGATGAATTCAAGGATGTTGGCGAAGGGATCCCTTTCACCACTCAGGTCCGCCCGACGAAGGGCCACCGTGACCATGCCGGATCCGCTGGCTTCCAGCGCATCCCTCATCATCTCAGGCGAGGAGAACTTTCCCGTACCCAGAATGAGGCGCGAGGGAAACTCCCTTCCAGCGATGACCAGTGAACTAGAGCTCAAAGACATAAAAGGAGGAGCTTACGAGTCCACCCATTCCGAGTCGAGCCCCGTCCAGACAGTGTTGAACACCCCATTATTCGTGCTTTTCCCGACGGATACGGACGCGCACAGCCCGATGGTCCGAGACACTTTCGTCCAGGACCACATGCTCGGTGATGACCAATCCCGGGCTGACCAACACCCAGTCGATGCGCTTTTCAAGGCCCGGGAAGGTGATCACATCAAGGTTCTCCGGCTCCCAGGTCTGAAGGCCGTGGTCCTCGATCAGTGTCCGGAAGGAGGTGGACGTGGTATCCGTGTTGAAGTCACCCAGGATCACGAAGGGGCGGTTCGCCGTTCCCAGTTCGGCCAGTCTTCCGGAAAGATCCTCCAGCTGCCTGCGCCTGACGGATCCGCTGGCGAAGTCCAGGTGGATCGAGAACACCTCGAACTGGAATGCATCGTCGCCAGGCCATTCGCAGGTCGCACAGACGTAACCCTTGCTGAGCGTCGGGAAGTTCCTTTCGAAGGTCACCTGCTGCGCCTTGTGGATCTGCGTCTTCGAGATGATCGCCGTTCCGTAATTCAGGCCCAGTCCATCCACATTCCTGCCCTCCACGGCGTGACTCATGCCGCAATGGCGCCCCAAGTGTTCCACATGCGAGTAACCGCCACTCCACCAGGACGGCCCATCCGCCTCCTGCAATGCCGCCACGTGTACCCCTTCCTCGTGGATCAGGTCTCCTATGGCTTCAATATTTCCCCGAATCCGGCCTTTTGACTGCAGCATCTGGTGAAAGCCGTCGGCCCTGCCATGCGCCAGGTTGACCGACATCAGGGTCAGCTCCTGCACGGGTGTTTCGACCGGCAATCCTTCGAGCCGCTTGATCTTCACTTCACCACTGGAGCCATGGGTTCCAAAGACAAGCACCAGGTCCAGCAGGAGCACAAGCAGGGCCAGGGCACAGGACACCACAAACCACCTGCGTCGATGCAGCGGCTTCCTCCTGCGGGATCCTTTCACCTGCGTTTCCACGTCCGGATTCATCCAACACCCCGCTTTCTACACGGCCGCAACCCGCCGTATAGCCCCGAAATGCCCCCCATGGGCAGCCGACACCCCACGTTTCTCTCCACAGTTCGACTCAACCTCTTCAGTTGCCGGATTTGATAAGGTCCCTACAATCCCACCCTTTCAGCCCAACTAAAGAATACATGAGCGATCAAAAATGCCGCTGGGGCATCCTCAGCACCGCCTCCATCGCGAGGAAAAACTGGAAGGCCATCATGAACACCGGAAACGGCGCCGTCACCGCGGTGGCCAGCCGGGATGAGAACCGCAGCCGCAGCTACATCAATGAGAACCAGGCCGAGGCCCCCTTCTATCCGGTCCCCAAGGCCTACGGCAGCTACGACGAACTTCTTGCCGCCGAGGATGTCGATGCCATCTACATCCCGCTTCCGACCGGCCTGCGCAAGGAATGGGTCATCAAGGCGGCCGCAGCAGGCAAGCACGTCATGTGCGAGAAGCCCTGCGGCATCAACAAGGAAGACCTCACGGAAATGATCGCCGCCTGCGACAAGGCCGGCGTGCAGTTCATGGACGGCGTGATGTACATGCACAGCAAGCGCCTGCCCGTCATGCGCTCCGTACTCGATGACGGCGAGGTCGTCGGCAACATCAAGCGCATCACCTCGCAGTTCAGCTTCTGTGCCCCAGAGGAATTCCTCACCGGAAACATCCGCATGCACAGCGACCTTGAGCCCATGGGCTGCCTCGGGGACCTCGGATGGTACAACGCCCGTTTCTCGCTCTGGGCCATGAACTACGAGATGCCCGCCGAGGTAAACGGCCGCATGCTTTCCTCCACCGGCCGGGATGACAGCCCACACCCTGTCCCCACCGAGTTCTCCGCCGAGCTTCGCTGGAGCAACGGTGTCTCCGCGTCCTTCTACAACTCCTTCCTCACAGAGCACCAGCAGCTCGCCCACATCAGCGGCGACAAGGGCTACCTCACGCTCGACGACTTCGTATTGCCCTTCTTCAGCAACGAGGTCTCCTTCGAGACCAACAACTCGGAGTTCGTCGTGGAAGGATGCGAGTTCACCATGGAGGGACACCTCAGGCAGCATGTGGTCAACGAGTATTCCAACGGCGCACCCGATTCCCAGGAGACCAACCTCTTCCGCAACTTCGGCGATCTCGTCCTGTCCGGAAAGACCGATGACTTCTGGCCTGAAGTCGCCCTGAAGACCCAGACCATCCTTGATGCCTGCCTCGAATCGGCCCGCAACAACTGTGCAACCGTCAGACTCTAGCAGATCCATCAACCAACCCCATCACCCATGAAATCCGCATACGAAATTGCAATGGAACGCTTCGGCGGCGACGAGCCGCAAGTGAAGCTCACCGACGAACAGAAGGCCCAACTGGCCGAGATCGACGCCAAATACAAGGGCAAGATCGCCGAGCGCGAACTGCTGATCGAAGGCCAGATCGACAAGGCTCACGAGGAGGGAGACTACGATGCGCTGGAGCAGTTGCAGAAGCAGCTGGCCAGCGACCGGACCAACCTTGAGGCCGAGCGCGAGGAAAAGAAGGAAGCCATCCGCAAGCAGGCCTCCGCCTGACCCATGGGCCGATGATCGAGACACTGGTCAACCTGCTTCAGGGCACGGGTCTTCCAGAGGAATACGTGGACATGACGGCGAGGATCATCGGCTTCCTGGCCGTCATCCTCATCGCCCTGGCCGCCAACCTGGTCGCCAAGGGCCTGATCGTCCGGTTCATCCGATCGGTCATCAAGAAGACCAGGAACGAATGGGACGACATCTTCGTGAAGCGTGGGGTCTTCATGAAGCTTTCCCAGCTCGCTCCGGCCATCGTGATCTACTCGATGGCGCCCGTGGTCTTCGAGGGCAACGAGTCGCTGATCGGATTCGTCGACAAGCTCGCACGGCTTTACATGGTCGTCATCGGACTGCTGTTTCTGGATTCGGTCCTGAATGCCGGGCTGGAGGTCTACAACCGCTTCAACATTGCCAGGCACGTCCCGCTGCGAAGCTTCATCCAGGTTGCCAAGATCCTGCTCTACTTTGTCGGTGTGCTCTTCATGATCTCCCTGGTGGTCAACCAGTCCCCCCTCAAGCTCATGGCGGGACTGGGTGCGATGACCGCCGTGATCATGTTGATCTTCAAGGATCCCATCCTTGGATTCGTCGCAGGCATCCAGCTCTCCACCAACAAGATGCTGGCCATCGGCGACTGGATCGAGATGCCCAAGCACGGCGTGGATGGTGATGTCATCGAGGTGGCCCTGACCACGGTGAAGGTGCAGAACTTCGACAAGACGATCACCACCGTCCCGACCTACGCCTTCATCAGTGACTCCTTCAAGAACTGGCGCGGCATGTCGGAATCCGGTGGCAGGCGCATCAAGCGCTCCATCTCCATCGACATGGCATCCATCCAGTTCTGCAACGAGGAAATGATCCAAAGATTCTCCAGGATCAAATACATCAGGGAATACGTTCAGAAAAAACTCGAGGAACTCCAGGAGTTCAATCAGGACAAGGACCTCGACCTGACCAACCTCGTGAATGGCCGCCGACTCACCAACATCGGAACCTTCAGAGCCTATGTGGAGGCCTACCTCAAGAACCATCCGCTCATCAGCAAGGAACTCACCTTCCTCGTCCGCCAGTTGAAACCCACCGAGACCGGCCTGCCCATCGAGATCTACGTCTTCTGCACCGACAAGCGCTGGGTCCACTACGAAGGCAACATGGCCGACATCTTCGACCACCTCCTGGCTGTCATACCCGAATTTGATCTCCGCGTATTCCAGTCGCCCTCCGGAAATGACGTGCGGATGATCAAGGGTTGAGTGCCTCAGCTTGGTGGTTCCAAATCCGCCTTCAAATTGTTACCTGACCCGGGGTGTTGTTCTGCTTAGACTCCGGCCATGGAATGGTTTGAATGGATGGCCCGTCCTGAAGGGTGGATCAGTCTGCTGACACTGACGTTTCTGGAGGTGGTGCTCGGCATCGACAACATCATCTTCATCTCGATCCAGGCTTCCCACCTGCCGCCCGATCAGCAGCCCAAGGCCCGCAAGGTCGGACTCCTGGCAGCACTCGTCACCCGAATCCTCCTGCTCATGGGGCTCGCCTGGATGGTAAAGCTGACCAAGCCACTCTTCGAATTGAGCTTCTTCGGGTTTCTCTCCGAACCCCATGGCATCTCGGGACGCGACCTCATTCTCCTTATCGGAGGTCTCTTCCTGATCTGGAAGAGCACCCACGAGATCCACAAAAAGTTGGAGGGCGACGAGCATGGTGACGACAACAAGAAGGGCACTGTCACCTTCTCCAGCGTCATCATCCAGATCATGATGCTCGACATCGTCTTCTCACTGGATTCCGTGATCACGGCCGTGGGCATGGTGAAGGAGGTGCCGATCATGGTCTGCGCCGTGATCATCGCCATGATTGTCATGCTCATCTTCAACAACGCGATCAGTGACTTCATCCACAAGCACCCGACGCTCAAGATGCTGGCGCTGAGCTTCCTGCTGCTCGTGGGCTTCGTCCTGATCGCGGAGGGCTGGCACCTGCACATTCCGAAGGGATACATTTACTTCGCGATGGCCTTTTCATTCGGCGTGGAAATGTTGAACATGCGCCTACGCGACAAGGCCAAGGCGGCACCCGCCAGGGCCCCACACGGTTGACATGGCATTTTCAGACCTCCAGGAAGTCCGATCCGTCACCCAGCTCCTCCAGAAGGGGCTGGACCGTGGCAGGCTGGCCCATGCCTACCTCTTCACCGGGGATGACCTGGAACTGCTGGTCCAGGTCGCGGAGACCCTCGCCAAGACACTGAACTGCATTCAGCCCGAAAAGGGGGAGAGTGACCTACCCATCGACAGCTGTGACGGCTGCAACAACTGTCGTCGCATCCACGAGCTGAACCACCCAGATGTCCACTGGGTGCGCCCGGAATCGAAGAGCCGCGTGATCCGGATTGAGCAGATGCGCGAACTGATGCGCATCGTCCACCTCAAGCCCACCGAGGCCACCTACAAGGTGTCGGTGATCGTCGCCGCAGACCGGATGAACGTCCAGTCGGCCAACGCCTTCCTGAAGACCCTTGAGGAGCCGCCACCACGTTCCATCATCATCCTGCTCTGCGCAGACCCGAACCGGCTTCTCGACACCATCCTTTCACGTTGTCAGCGCCTGAATTTTGCCGGAGGAGGCGGACTGAGGCTGACCCAGGACGAACGAAGCTGGTTGTCCGAGTTCAGCCAACTCGCTGCCGCACAACAGGGCAGCCTGATGGGACGTTACCATCTCTTCGCCAGTCTCATGGGAAGGCTCGAGACCCGTCGCAAGGAGATCGAAACCACCCTGGCTGAACGGTCACCTCTGACGATGCACGAGGAGGTCGAGGACAACCTCCGGAAGAAGTGGGAGGACGAACTCAAGGCCTCCATCGAGGCGGAGTATCGACGGGAACGCGGCGACATGCTCCAGAAGATCCAGTGGTGGGCCCGGGACATCTGGATGCAGACGCTGGGCGAAAAGGACGGGGCCATGGCCATCAGTGACGTGGCAGGAGCCACACGCACCGTCGCCTCCCGCCTCAAGCCGGAATCCGCCCTTCGCAACATGGAACACATCGAGAGGCTCCTTTACCTGCTCGACAAGACCAACGTGCAGGAGGCGCTTGCCCTTGAGGTCGGGATGTTGAAGCTTGAGCTCTGAACCCGTTCCGATGAGCAAGCCTCAAGACGCAGACCAAGCTCCCGCCAGTCCTCCCGGCGGATGGTTCCCCTGGTTGTGCGGCTTCCTCATCGGACTGCTTCCCCTGAAGTTTGGCGATCCCATCATCTTCCCCTCGGACATGGAGATGCCATCGGACCCGATCCTGTGGATCTTCCTTTCCTGGCCACTGAACTGGGGATTCTGGCTGCTCGGCCTGACCTTCATCGCCTCGTTCTTTGCCGGTCCCTTGCGGCTGGAAGGTCCAAGGAAGTGGCTGCTTCTGCTGGCGGGCTGGTACCTCTGGCAATGGGTGGCCCATTCCGACTCCGTCGACAAGGCCCTGTCCGGACCTGCCCTGGCCCATTTCACCGGCTGCGTTGCCTGCCTGTGGCTGGGCATGCGGGCAAGACCCGAAGGCGCCGCCTGGTCCAACCTGATGATGCCGGTCACCATCCTTTTCCTCTTCTGCATCTGGTCGGGATTCGAACAGCATTTCTGGGGACTTGAGGAACTCAGGAAAACGGTCGAGGAGAATCCATCCCTTGTCGAAGGCATGCACCCATGGGTCCTTGCCAGACTGCAGAGCGATCGGATCTATGGTCCGCTCTTCTATCCCAATGCCTATGCCGCAGCCATGGTGGTCTGGGCCCCGATCTGCATGGGCTTCCTGCTTCATCGCTTCGGGCACCTGCCCGGCAAGGCCCGCTGGGCCATGCCCCTGCTGCTGGTTCTTCCCTGCCTTGCCTGCCTCTACTGGACGCGCAGCAAGACGGCTATCCTGGTGGCCCTGCTGCTCATGGTGATTTCACTCCTTCGCCTGCCCTTTGACCGGAAGCTGAAGATCCGTGCCATCACCGCGCTGGGTGTCGTCGGGCTGATCGGGTTCTTCATCGTCTTCGCGGAATACTTCCAGAAGGGAGCCCTCAGTCTTGGGGCCCGCTTCCACTACTGGGAGGTGGCGTGGAAGATCACCCTCAAGCACCCTTTCAACGGGACCGGCCCGGCAACCTTTCAACGTCCCTTCGAGACCATGAAGGCACCCGATGCCGAAATGGCGCGCCTCGCCCACAATGATTTCCTCGAGCAGGGTTCCGATTCGGGAATTCCCGGCTTCCTTTTTTTCACCGGGTTCTTTGTCTGGGGACTCGCCTGGACGGGAAGGAAGGTCTGGAAATCGGAGGACCCGGTCGGGTTCTCCCTATGGCTGGGTGTCCTTGGATGGAGCCTGATGGCCCTGATGGAATTCACCTTCTACATCACCGGCATCGCCTGGCCGGTCTTCTTCTTCCTCGGCGTCCTGGCCACCCAAGCAGGTCGCCAGGAGGAAGCCCGGGAAGGGCCTACTGCACGCTCGGCGGCGTAGGGCTGTAGACCTTGAACTCGATGCCGCGGTCCGTTCCATCGACGGCCGCAACCGTGATGCCGATGTACTTGCTGATCTGGTCGAAGGGAGGCAACAACGTGAAGTCGATCCACTCCTTGCGCTTCTCGGCATCCCAGAATTCCAATCCCTTGACCCCGGCCATGTTGCCGGAGAAGAGTTCCTCGAAGGCATCAGGATTGTTGCGCAGGTACTCGAAGGCGACCTTCATGTTCTCGGTGGGATCCTCATAGTAGAAGTAACCCGTGTTCATGCCTCCCACCTTGGCAGCCGCTTCCTGAAGCCCGGGAAGTCCCGCGAGACCGCCACCACTTGAAGTGTTCCCACGGAGGTAGTTTTCGATGATCGTGATATCCGTCGAAACAGCCACATAGGAACCGCTGGCTGCAAAGTAGACCCCTTTGGGGGTGGGCTGTGAACCATCCAGAGAAGGCATGGGGGGTAGTTCCAATGTGTAGAGCTTCCTGCCCAGAAACTCCCGATCCTTGACCGACTGCACACCACCAGGAAACAGACGGGAAACCGTCTTCATCGAACTGGCAAGTTTCTCAGGCTGGGGAGTCTGGAAAAGCGTCAGGGTTGGCGGTTGGATCAGGTCTTCGACGTCCTTGCCCCTCGGAGGCAGTGCATAGGTGATGACGTCGTTGCCCAGGTTCCCAATGACATCGCGCTTGAGGTCAAAGTTGGGATCCTGGTCCTTGCCGGCCATGCCCACGATCATGTTGATCATCGGAGCCATCTGTGGGGAAATCTCGGTGATCATCGCCTCAACCTTGGTCCAGATCTCCTTCATCTCGATGCGATACCGGCTGAAGGCCGCCGCATTTCCGGGAACAAATGCAGGCGGGGCCGAATCCGCCGCCATGGGTTCAAAGAGCTTGATGAGGCCCTTCCGCGCCGAAGCCGGGGCGCTCAGGCTCATGTGGATGTATTCCCCATCCTTCCTGCTGCTCATGCTGGCGCTGGCGGTCTTCACGGCGTTCAACCCGAGCGCATCCACGATCAGCTTGGCACTCAGGCCGGGCATCGGGGACTTAGCCTGGCTGGCCGCCATGCCCTGCTCGATCAGGGGCATGACCATTTCCATGAAGGCCTTCGCATTGAACCAGCCGTAGCCGGTGGCATTGCGAAACTGTGCCTGGAAGTCCTGCTCGAAGGGAAGGTACTCACCCAGGATGGGCGTCAGCCCCCCCGCCTGCTTGACCAGGATCTTCTCGAAGGACTGGGCGGATCCACCCACGAGAAGAAGGGATCCCGACTGCCCGAAGGTGAACTTCACCGTCTCGCCCTTGTCCTCGGCATCTTCCGCCTTGGAGGCATTGGGGAAGGCCCGCTTCATGGCGGCATCCAGGTCCTTGGTGTTGAACTTCACTGTATGAAACTCAACCCCACGAAAATTCTCGGACTGGATCTCCTTGCCGGCGGACTGCCAGCGTTGCTTGAGTTTCGTCAGTTCCCCCTTGAGCCGTTCGGCATTGGAACCGGAATCCAGGATCAGAAACCCGGTTGGCTTCTTTCCATTGCTGGCCGAGGCCCCGTTCTTCACCACGGCGAAGGTCGCCTGTCCCTCGATCAGGTCCGCATAGTCGGAGAACTTCACATCGAGTTCCTTCTCGAGCGGCGCAATCAACTTGGCGGTGCACTGGCGCTTGAACTTCTCCACGAAGGGCGCCATGGCCGGATCGCTGAAGAGCCGGGTGACCAGGCTGAATTCACCATCGGCCTTGGCCTGCTTCACGTTGGGAAGGGTGGCCATCAGCAACGTGTCCGAGGGCAACAGCCGCTCCGGGCTCAGCGATTGCGCTTGGATCGAAAGTGTGGTGGTCAGGCACAGGACTAAACCAAGGGTTTTCTTCGTCATGGGAACTCTATTGAACTGAAATTGCTGGTGGCTGGAAACTATCTCAGGCTGGAACGCCTCCAATTATTTTTTGGACACCTTTTTCTCATCCTTGTTCAGGACCGCCTTCATCCCGGGAGGTTCCAGGTAGCGGTAGGCGTTGCTCGGGTTGCCGTTGTCGTAGGCAAAGGCGTCACGATACTTCAGGAAGGCCTTCACCTGCTCGACCGGGATCGCAAAGCCCAATCCTTCGCCGAAGGTCATCTTCATGTTGGTCACGCCAATCACCTCGCCGCGCATGTTGAAGAGCGGTCCGCCCGAATTGCCCGGGTTGATCTCGGCATTGGTCTGTAGGTAAAGCGAACCCTCAATGAGCCGGGTCTTGGTGCTGAGGATCCCCTCGGTCACCGTCCGTTCCAGCCCCAGGGGGCTCCCGATGGCGAAGACATTGTCCCCGGCCGCCAGCGAATCCGTCTCACCAATCAGACAGGGCTTGAATGCCGGGGCATCCTCATCCTCGATCTCCAGGAGTGCGAGGTCCTTGAACTTGTTCAACGCGATGATCTTCACGTCGTTGTAGGTTCTTTTCTCAAGCTGGCCGGATTTTCGGTGGTAAACCTCGATTGAAATCTCGGTCTCCCCCTCGATGACGTGGAAATTGGTGATGAGGTAGCCCTCCTCGTTCAGGAAGAAGCCGGAGCCAAGGCCACCAGGTGTCTTGACCTGCACCACGGATTCACCCAGCAGCGCCGTCAAGGCCTTCACGTCCCTGACAGGAGGCTGCTCCCGGGCCGTCTGATAAAGACTGCCCTCCCGCCTGACGACGGCCGAGGGCTTGACCATCCCGGCATCAGTCCCTTCATCCTTTCCGCCGCGCACGATCGATTTCACCTCTCCACGGGGAATCACCAGGACGGTGAAGCCCAGATCCACGATGACCTGGTCCTCCTTCTCGGCCAGCACGGCCCCGGTCACCGACCGCCCCTCCTTCATGGACACCACATCATGGGCGGCCGTGGCCTGCAGGGCGGAAAGCACCGTCAAAAACAGCGTTACAAGGCGATTCATCTGTAAACATCATACCCGCGTTGCAGGCGGAAACAAGCCACGAGGGGTTTTGCAGGGAACCACAGGGACAGAACTTGCTTGAACATTCCGGACTTCTGCCGGATCAAAGGCCCGGAAGATCAACCCGAAAGCATGCGAAGTTTTGACAATGGAAAAATCGAGGTGGTCGAAGGCGACATCACCCGCCTCGGTGTCGGCGCCCTCGTCAACGCGGCCAACCATTCCCTGTTGGGGGGAGGGGGCGTCGATGGCGCGATCCATCGTGCAGCCGGCCCAGAACTGCTGGAGGCCTGCCGCAACCTGAAAGGCTGTGCCACCGGTGATGCCAAGATCACACCGGGATTCAACCTCAATGCCGACTACGTCATCCACACGGTCGGCCCGATCTGGCATGGAGGCCATGAGAATGAGGAGAAGCTCCTGCGTTCCTGCTATGTCCGTTCGCTCAAGCTGGCTGCGGAAAACGGGGTCAAGTCCCTCGCCTTTCCCGCCATCAGCACCGGTGCCTACCGCTTTCCCATGGCACTCGCCACCGCCATCGCGGTCGATGCCGTCAGGACCTTCATGGCGGACAACCCCTCCATTGAGAAGGTGGTCTTCTGCTGCTTTGGAATGGACGCCTGCGACGCCTATTTTGCCGAACTGGAAAACGAGGTTGATTCCGGGAAGCCCGACTGAGCCTCCCGGGAATCGTCCACGTTGACCCATCAAGTATACTCATCCACACCCAAACCTACCCATGCCGGAACGCACCATCCAAAAGGCCGTCGAAGAACTCAGGGCGGAAATCTCCAGGTTGCCCGAATCCGATTCCGAAGCCCGGGAAAGGCTTGAACGCCTCCTCTCCGAGATCGAGACCCACATGGATTCGCCCGAGGAGGGCCCCGGGCATGAAAGCCTGATCGAGGAGCTCAACTCGACCGTCGACCGCCTTGAGGTCGAGCATCCGGTGGCCACCTCCATCCTGGGCAGGATCGTCACCGCACTCAGCAACATGGGGATCTGAAGCATCTCCCCTCTCCGGAAACACCCATGAGAAGAACCGCGCTCATCATCAGTCTGCTTTCGCTCGCCCCCATCCAGCCTCAGGCACAGGAAGCTGTCCCTGACTACGAAGGGATCTCCGTCGGAAACTACCGGGGATGGAGTGGCTCCATTGAAGTCAGCGCAGAGGATGCGGACGTCACCGCCATCGTCGTCCCAGCCATCGGCGGACGTGTCTGCTTCTATGGTGTCGGCCGGGACAACATCATCTGGGAAAGGCAGGACACCTTCGGAAAGACCCTTTCAACCGAACCCAAGAACTTCGGCGTGGGCGGCTACCAGATCGACATCGGCCCCGAGCTGCGCGGCATTCCCCGCCATCGCGTCCTCTGGATGGGGGAACATTCCGGGAAGGCCGTGGGTGACTATACGATCGAGACGACCAGCGCCAAGGATCCGGCCATCGATGTGCAGCTCAACAAGAGGATCCTGCTCGATCCCGAAACCGGCGACCTCGGCATCACCCAGATCCTCAAGAACACCTCCCAGAATGACGTGGCCTACTGCCTCTGGGATCGCACCCTCGTCCAGGGAGGCGGTTATGCGATGTTCAAGCTGAACAACAAGAGCCGGTTCAAGAAGAAGTGGGCCATGCGCCGCGGCCAGCAGGGCAACTGGCACTACGACGGTGACACACCCGACTCCGACAACGTGAAGATCTACGGCGATCTTCTTGTCGCCCACTGCGACGGCCCCGCCACCAAGATCGGTGCCGACACCGACGAGGGCTGGATCGCCTATGCGTGGAGGAATTATCTCTTCGTCAAATACTTCCCCGTCTATCCGGACAAGGAATACACCGATGGTGGCTGCCGGGTGGAACTCTACTGGAACGAGCGCTTCGGCGAGCTCGAGCCGTTGAGTCCTGAGGTGAGGCTCGTCGCAGGAGAGAGCTACCAGTTTCCCGAGTTCTGGAAGATCATCGAACTGAAGAAGGAAGTCCGGTCGCACAAGGATGCCCGCAGGGCAGCCAAGGAGATCCCGGATTCACCCTTTGGGCGATAGGCCCATCGGTTCACGTGTAGTCCAATGAGGTCTGTCCCACCTTCTTAAGGTCGGATTCGACACGGCCATTCCGGTTGAAATAGAACCACCTCGCAAGGTCTGTAACGGCAACCCCAAGTCCCGTGATCAACAACACCATGGGCACGGTATCCCTCATCCACCAATAGCGGTGGTTGAGCTCCAGATAAACGAAGAAGGGAGCCGGATAGACAATCCCTGCCCTTAGGATCAGATAGACCAGTGTCCGGGTTCCGGACTGCATTCCAGTTGAGGAGGAAGCCGCTCTGATCGCATTTCCCACAGTAGCCAGAAAGAACAGCCCGGTCACCACGAAGGTGCACATCAATGCGAACATCCACTCAGGGTCCGACTTTCTCATGGCAACCACAAGGGTAACAAGGCCTGCAGCCACCATGGCAACCAACAGGCGTATCCCATAGGCTGAGAGTATCCTCTGCCAGATTCCCACGATGACAAACGTTGGTCCCGTGATGGATAGGATGCTTTCCAGGTTGCCATCCATGCGGTCCTTGGAAATCCGGTATTCGATCTCGCAGACCGCACCCATCACGATCATCGCGAACAGCGCCAGATACACGGGAAGCGTAAACCACGTTTCGGAAAGAATCAGATCCCCAATCAGGAAAACTCCCGCACACCCAACCACGAGACAATAGAACCACCTCGGTTTCCCCGTATAGAGCCGCTGCCAGAGGAAGAGGATTGGATGCTTGTCCAGGAGCTTCGTCCGAAACTCGTTCCTCCAGATCACCCGATTCGCCATCTCGCGTGAATCGCACCCTGAAGGAATCAGCATCTTTGGAAGAACGACGGGTAGGCTCCAGTTTCCACCCAACAACCTCACAGCAATCGCCATCTGGATCAGGGAGATCACCAACAACGGGACAAGACAGGGGACCAACATCTCCCTGCCGAGTCCGTTCTCGATCCATTCAGAGACAGCCAAAAAGACGCTCACCGGGCTGGACCAGAAGACATAGGCGGGAAATGTCTCCACAGGATTGTTGAAATTGACGCCCTTCGAATAGTCCCAAAGTCCTGAATCCTGCCAGACCCCAACCAGCCAGTAGCCCATATGGTAGGGAATCACCGCAAAAAGGACGGCAATGGACAGGATGATGAACAGGGCCACATGAAATCTCTGGCGCATGACACTATAGAGCATTCCAAGCGATGCGGACCAGATGAAGGTCAGCCCCAAGGCAACCAGTGCGACGACAATCATTTCAAAGGAGATGCCGCCCATCAGAAGACATACGGAGGAGACAGGAAGGAGCACCAGCATCCAGCTTCCGGCCCGGACCACGAGGGCGCTTAGTTTTCCCAGAACCACGTCCCTCGATTTCAGGTCTGAGAGGAACAGGATGGGCAGCGTACCATCAATCCTCTCCCGCCTGATCAACGGAGCCGCAAGGATACCGGAAAGAGCCGCAACCAATGCCAGAGGCCTGAAGACCCAGATCAGGACATCACCCCCACTGGCAGAGGTGAAGGTTGCATCCGCAAGGAGAACCCCCAATGCCAGCATCAGGGCTGCTACCAGGGCGACCCCGAATCGATGAAGATACGTTTTTTTTCCTCGTGACTGTTCCCGCAGCTCGCGCACTAGAATGTGAACGAAACCGGGTAGGTTTCTGGATGAAAGCCCCATGATCCTCTGCCCTTGGATTCCTGCAATCTCGTGGCAGCGACATCCGGCGTCAAAGGGTTTTTCCCCATGAAATCCATTTTGCCCCGATCGAAACAAAAGGCCCCGAAGACGAACGTCTTCGGGGCCTTGAAATCCTGTCTGCGCTGGAGGGCTATTTCTTCGCGTCGAAGCAGAAGAGCAGCTCCTGGTCGCGCAGGAAGAGCTTTCCTGCACTGATGACGGGATGCACCCAGATCTTGCCCTGGGGGCTGCGCTGCTCCGTCTGGGGCGAAAGCTTGAAACGACCATGCTCCTTCCATCCCTTGGAGGAGGCCTCGATCATGGCCACGTTGCCCGTCTGCTCCTCTAGCAGGTAGAAGCGCCCGTCTGCATAGAAGATGGCACCCTTGCGAAACTCGTTCTTCTCGGCCCAGACTTCCTCACCGGTCTCCCAGCTCTGGCAGACCCATCCGGCCCCGTCCGAGTAGCCGTAAAGATGACCCTCCAGGAGGATCACACCTCCATGATGGTTCTTCATGACCTTGTTGACCCAGACATCCTCAACCGAGAAGTCCTTGGCCACCTTGACCTTCTTGGAGCCGACTCCATAACCCGAGGCGATGTAGACCTCGTCGCCCTTCACGATGGGTGTCGGAATGACGGCCGTCCGTCCCTGCCACGGCGACTCCCAGAGGACATCGCCATTCGAGGCATCAATGCCAACCAGTGTCTTCTGGGTCAGCTGGATGTATTGCTTCTTGCCATGGATGGTGGCCGGCACGATCGACGCATACTGGGCCCCGTCCGTCCAATCCTTGCTCTGCCAGAGCACCTTTCCATTCCGGCGGTCCAGGGCGGCCATGGCCCCCTTGTTGCCTCCCGGGGTGCAGACGACCTGACCACCATCCACCAGCAGGGATTCACAGTAGCCCCAGTTGGGACGCTTACCGCCCATGTCGGTCATGGAGGCGGTCCACTGCACCTTTCCATCGGCCACACTCACGGCCACGATGTCCCCCTGTCCGCCCACGGCGAACACCTGGTTGCCCTCCACGGTGGGCGTGCAACGGGGACCATCGCCCCAGCGGTTCTCATAGCGGGATCCCACCTTCGCGGACCAACGAAGCTTTCCGTCGCGGACGTTGAAGGCCATCAGGAACTCGGTGTTGTCCTTGAGTCCCATGGTGTAAAGGCTGCCCTCCGCCACGGAGAATCCGGAATAACCCAGCCCTGCCTCGCGGCTCAGCCAAAGCTGCTTAGGGCCGTTTCCGGGAAGGGACTGTATGAGGCCGGTTTCCTTGCAGTGGTCACTACGGTCGGCACCGCGCCACTGGGGCCAGTCTTCAGCCATGGAGGTCTGGATCGTGAAGGCGGTCGCAAGGACGGCCGAAATGCGAAGTAAGGAACGTGTCTGGATCATAGGATGCCGCAGTATTCTGAATTTTAGGGGTCTTGAAAGGAAAGAAACGTCCGGAAGGTCCCCAAGGTTTCCAAAATCGAAACCCGGCCATGCACGACCCCCTACAGGGATTCCAGCACCTTGCGGATCATGATACAGGTCCGGTCCGTCGCACCCTGGTTGCGGGTCACCACGCCCCGCGCCTTCTCACCCAGCCCCGCACACCGTTCCGGATCCTTGAGCAGCATGCGAATGGTGTGCTCCAGTTCGGCCTCATCCTCCACACGGATGGCAGCATCATTCGCGAGGAAATCGGCAACGATGTCCCGGAAGTTCTGCATGTTCGGCCCAAACATCATCGGCTTGCTGAAGGCACCCGGCTCGATGGGGTTCTGTCCTCCCTTCGCGGTCAGGCTCTTGCCGACAAAGACCAGGTCCGCCTTTTCGTAAAACCACTTCAACTCACCGGTCGAATCCACGAGGAAACATTCGGGGTCCTCAACCGATACCGCGCCCTGTCCTTTCAGCCGACTGCGCTGAACCGAACGGATGCCTTCCCTCTCCAGCTGTGACTGGATGTCATTCCCCCGTTCAAAATGCCGGGGCACCACCACCAGCCGCAGCTCCGGAAAATCACCTCTCAGCCGCCGGACCATCCTCGCCAGGAGGATTTCCTCACCGTCATGGGTGCTGCCTGCAACAAGGAATCGTGACCCTTCCGGGAAGCCGGCCTGCGCCAGCAACCGGGCCGCGTCAACAGACCGTGGCCCATCAAGGGTCGCTGAATCAAACTTCATGCTGCCGGTGACCTGAACCCGGTCGGGACCGCAACCCAGGGAGACCAGACGGTCCCGGTCCGCCTCATTCTGGGCACCGATCCCATGGAAGGCCTGGAACAGGGGACGGAAGAGGAAACCAAAACGCGCATAGCCCTTGCGGGAACGATCCGACAATCGGGCATTAACCAGGAAGGTGGGGATGTTTCTGTCACGCAGGGACCAGAGGATGTTGGGCCAGATCTCCGCTTCCACCAGAATCACCGCACGGGGCGAAAGGAGGGAAAGCGCCCTGCGGACATGGGTCCATCGGTCGATGGGGTAATACATGCAGAGGGTGCCCTCGGGCGTCCGTTTACGCAGTTCCCCCATCCCGGTGGAGGTGGTGGTCGAGGCGACCACGGTGAAGTCCTTGAGATCATCCTTGAGCTGTTCCAGCAGACGGAGACAAAGGCCGACCTCCCCCACGCTCACGGCGTGAAACCAGATGATCTCCCTGCCCTCCACCTGTTTCCTGAAATCCTGGGAATAGCGAGCGAAGCGCTGGCCAAAATCCTTTCGCCAGTTCCCCCGCCTCACCATCTTGAGAAAGTAGTGGGGAACGCTGAGAAGAAAGGAGAGCTCAAAGAGGAGGTTGTAGATGATTCTCAGCACGGACAGCTGAAGCATGCCGGTCTCCGGGCCGGTTGAGAATTCAAATCCGAAGGAAAGCCGCTGTCTCAGGCGTCGGGCTGCATCAGCACCACCTCAACGCCCTCTCGTGCCGCCTCGACCTTCAACGGATCACCATGCATCTCGACCAGGTTGCGCGCCCACTCGGTCATCTTGGTGATGTCGTCATCGTCATGATCCGGATCATGGTGGAAAAGGTAGAGCTGCTTCACGTTGGCCATGAGCGCCAGGGTCACCACGTCATCAAGGCACCCGTGTCCCCACCCGACCTTGCTCTGATACTCCGAATCATCGTACTGGGAATCGATGATCAACACGTCCACGTCGCGGATCCAGTCGATGAGCTGCTCATCCAGCTTGCGGGCATACTCAAGGGATTCGGGCGTGATGCGTTGCCGGGAATCCGGAGTCGATCCACGCAGCCTCTGGTACGGCTCATTGTCCGGCATGAAGACGACGGAACCCGCCGGGGTGTCCAGACGATAGCCGACACAGACTCCCGGATGATTCATGAAGCGCGCCTGGATCTTGATCTTCCCGATCTCGAACTCCATGTCCTTGATCTCCTTGACCTTGGGCGGGCTGGCCATCTGCGCCATGCTGATCGGGAAATAGGGCGACTTCATCTGGTTGGCAAAGATGTCGCTCAATCCCTCAAAGCTGCCTTCAAACCCGTGGATCGTGATCCGGTTCCTCGGGTCGTAGGCCGGCACGAAGAACGGAAACCCCTGGATGTGATCCCAATGCGTGTGGGTCAGCATGATGTTGAGGTTCATTCGCTTGTCCTTGAACTCCTTGGCCAGGGCCAGACCACAGGGACGAATGCCGGAACCCGCGTCCAGGATGATGATCTCTCCCTCGGCGCGAACCTCGATGCAGGAGGTGTTCCCACCGTAGTAGACGGTGGCCGGTCCCGGCGTCGGGGTCGAACCCCGGACACCCCAGAACTTGATCCTCATCGAGGAATCATCACCCTCCTCACTGACATTGAAATCGAGAAGCTTGGTCTCCGTGGCCGTCCCGATCGGCGTCTTGTCCTCGGTGGGCTTCTTGCTCGTGGTCAGACTGCTGTCGTTGGTCGTGATCCTCTCCCAGAACTTTACGAACGCGCTCTTCTCGGGCTCCAGGAGACGGGTCAGGATGTTGAAAAGCTCATCCTCCTGGAAGGGCTTCACCAGGTATTCATCCGCACCACATTGAAGGGCGTTGAGACGGTCACCGGCATAGCCACGACTGGAGGAGATGATGACCTTGGTGTCCTCAATCGACTTGTCCTGGTGGATGTGACGGCAAAGGCTGAAGCCGTTGCATCGTGGCATCAGGAGGTCACAAATGACGACACGGGGATGATTCTTGCGGATGATTTCGAGCCCCTCCTCGCCATCCTTGGCCTCGTAGACCGTCCATCCGTCGTCGGTAAGCCACTCCTTCAGGACATCCCTGAACTCATGCTCCTCATCAATGACTAGGATTTTTTTGCCGACTGCCACGCACCGGAATCATTCGAGGGGCCGCTGGAAAACACAAGCGCTGTTTGACGGGCGGGAGGTCCTTCCGCACTACCATCCATTGGCCCTGAGCACCTCCTTGATGGATACCGGGACGCCGCCCCTTCTCTTGCTCTCGTCCGCCGCCTCCATGAAGGCGAAGATCTCGATGGTCTCCTCAAGAGAAACCGGGGCTTCACCACTCCTGAAAAATTCCACACAAAGCCGCAGCATCGGCGTGTAGTCCCCGCCCTTGGTCTGCTCTACAATCTTGTTGGCACCAAACTTGGTCACCTTGTAGCCCCGCTTCGCGTTG
>CAZKNW010000004.1:14439-25962 GCA_964554035.1 uncultured Verrucomicrobiota bacterium | reverse complement strand
GAATGGCCCCAAGACACTTCCGGGAATAGCCGCGTTTGCCAAAACGTGGATCTGGAATGAGGAAGGCAGGAAGAAAGGAACTATTGAGCTGGGAGAACCAGAATTCTTCTCCGTGATCCCCGCGTCTCCGTGAGAGGCAAATCCGGCCCCATCTTCCCCTCTAAACTCTTCCTGCCAGGGACCGATAGAATAAGAGGTAAACTATGGACGCCGTAACCGATCCCCCAGCACCTCCGGTCGAAATTCCGACCGATCTCAAGCCTCTTGAGCGCGAAATCATCGAGCATCGCCTCAAGGGCTGCGCACGCCTGCCCTCTCTGGGCAGCATCAACAGTGCGCTTCGTGAGCTGCTGGCTGCGGATGCCAACTACACGGCACAGATCTCTGAAATCATCCGTCGTGATCCCAGCCTCACAGCGCGGCTGCTGCGCTTGGTCAATTCCGTCTATTTCGGCCTTTCCTCCTGCGTGAACAGCATTGAGGAGGCAGTCTTCTACCTGGGCGTCCGGCAGATCCGGCAGCTGGCCATGGTCACTCCGGTGATCGAGGATTTTCAGAGCCTGGCAGGCAACGTGGACTTCCGCTGGAAGGACTTCTGGCGGCACTGCATCGCCGTCGCCATCATGGCGCGTGAGATCAATTCCTGCTCCCATGCTTCCACCAATGAATCGGATTACGTCTCTGGACTGGTGCACGATGTGGGGAAGATCGTCATCGCCTCCCTGTTCTCAAGACACTTTTCCATCATCCACAAATTGATGGAGGAAGATCCCACCCGTGTCCTGACGGAGACCGAGAGAAAGATCCTCGGCATCGACCATGCCGAGCTCGGTGCGCTCTACCTGGAAGGGCACAATCTCCCCGATGCCATGGTGGAGGCCGCCCGCTACCACCACAGCCCGGGCAAGGCCAGTCGCTACATCTCGACCGTTGCTTCCGTGCATGTCGCGGACCAGCTGGTCCGCCATGCCAAGATTGGTTTCAGCGGCAACACCCACCTCGTGACACCGGAGGACTGGGAGGGGAGTGATGCCTGGAGTCTTCTCTTCAGTTCCCAGTCGGAACAGGAAATCGGGATCACCCGGGCCTGCCTCAACCGCTACCTGGAAAGGCTGCCCAACATGCTCGAAGGGCTGGTCTGACGCAACGCTCCGGCTCCCCGGGAAGACGATTGCAAGATCCTGGGACCCCTTTATTTGGGATTGTCAGGGAATGATTCTTGGTTACATTGCGCCCGGACTCGTTTCCAAAACGACACCCATGACCGCACTGATCAACCACAGAATGGGAAACGAACTGCTCAAGAACTCAACATTGTACAAGGAATTTCAGGCAGAACGCGAAGAAATTCTGAGGCACAAGTGGATTGAGTCTGAAAAGGCAGGTCGTGACATCGGCTTTGAGGCAGCCCTGACGGACTGGATCCTCAAGCATCGTTCCAAATGGCGCCGGGGCCGTCAGCCCGCACGCAAGGTCTGACTTCCCAAGGTTTCGCATCCGATTTGCACGGTGCTACTTGACGCAATCCGAAATTTTCCGCTCCCTAACCGGGAGTTTTTTTATGTCCGAATCCAAGCTTCTCCTCTCTGACAACGCAGTGGGCCTCACCCTGAGTCGGATGGCTCACGAGATTGCCCTTGCCAATGAGGGCGTCGAGAAGCTGGTCCTCGTCGGGATCCAGACAGGAGGTGCCTTCCTCGCCGAGCGTCTCGCCTCCCAGCTGGAAAAGGTCACGGGACGTCCCATCCTCTGCGGCAAGCTGGACGTCAGCATGTTCCGCGACGACATCGACGAGCGGCCCTTGGCAGAAGTCCACGAGACCGATATTCCATTCGACCTCGACAACGCCCATGTCGTGCTGGTGGACGACGTCCTCTACAGCGGACGCACCACGCGCGCGGCTCTCGATGGCATCATGCAGCGGGGCCGTCCACGGCGGGTGCAGCTGGCCGTCCTGATCGACCGGGCTGGGCACCGCGAACTTCCCATCGAGCCCAACTTCATCGGCAAACGCCAGGAAACCCAGGGTGATGAGCGCATCGACGTGCAGCTGACAGAAAAGGGTGGGAGGGATGAAGTGTATTTGACCAACCCATGAAGTGGACCCGCAGACACCTTCTCGACATTGAATCCCTCTCCAAAGAGGAACTCATCCACATCCTCGACACCGCACGCAATTTCAAGGACGTCGGCACCCGAAAAAGAAAGAAGGTGGCCGCACTCGCAGGCAAGACCGTCTGCAACCTCTTTGTCGAGCCCTCCACCCGGACGCGCATTAGCTTTGAACTGGCGGCAACCAGGCTTTCAGCGGACGTGATCAACTTCACAGCCGAGGCCTCGTCACTCAAGAAGGGGGAGACACTGAAGGACACGGCCCGGAACCTGGAGGCCATGAAGGCGGACATCATCATCATCCGCCACATGGCTGCCGGCGCGCCCCATTTCCTGGCACGCTTTCTGGATTCCAACGTGATCAATGCCGGCGACGGGGCCCACGAACACCCGACCCAGGCCCTGCTGGACGTGTTCACCATGAGGGAGCGCTACGGCGACCTGACCGGAGCCAACGTCACCATCCTGGGCGACATCCTTTACAGCCGTGTCGCCCGCTCCAACATCTGGGCCCTCACCAAGCTGGGTGCCAAGGTCACCCTCTGCGGGCCGCCCACGCTTGTGCCACCCGTCTTTGAAAAGATGGGATGCCGGGTCACACACCGCATCGAAGAGGCGATCGTTGATGCCGACTTCATCAACCTTCTTCGCATCCAGCACGAGAGACAGCGGCGCACCATGTTCCCGGGAATCGGTGAATACACCACCCTCTTTGGACTGAACACCGAGCGTCTCGCCATGACCAAGCCCACCGCCACGATCATGCATCCCGGGCCCATCAACCGCGGTGTCGAGATCGACAGTGAGATCGCGGACTGCGAACGGTCGGTGATCCTGGAACAGGTGACCAACGGGCTTGCCGTCCGGATGGCCGTACTCTTTCTGGTGACGGGCGGACGGATCAAGAAGGGGACGGATTGATCCATTGAGCCTTCCCTCATCCAACCCCCAATCCTTCGAGCGGCTGGTCCGGCTTTACGAGGGCGTTCTCCGGCCAGGACTCTTCCGCTTTGATTCCGAATGGATCCACAACCGGACGCTTGATGCTTTGGGGTGGTTGTCCAGGGACTGTTTCTGGCGCGACCTGCTGGGCGCCTTCTTCGAATCACCCAGGCTCGAGACGGAGCTGATGGGCCTGAAGTTTCCCAATCCGGTTGGACTCGCCGCCGGCATGGATAAACGTGCGGCAGCCCTGCCGATCTGGGAACACCTTGGTTTCGGTTTTACCGAGCTGGGCGGTGTCACCTGCCTGGAACAACCCGGCAATCCCGCACCCCGCATGTTCCGAGCCGTGCCTCATGAAGCCCTGGTCAACCGGATGGGTTTCAACAATCCCGGTGCCGTCCGGATGGCGCGACAGCTCTTCCTCTGGCGTGAATCCGGCAACTGGCCGGCTCATCCCGTCGGGATGAATCTTGGAAAATCCAAGCTCACGCCCCTGGACAAGGCCGCCGAGGACTACGGGGAATCGTTCCTCCACCTGCACCGCTACGTGGACTTCTTCGTGATCAATGTCAGCTCCCCCAACACCCCCAACCTGAGAAAGCTTCAGGACAAGGCCGCGCTCCAGGAGATCCTGAAACACCTCAAGGGCATCCGCAGACAGCTTGAGTCGGAGCTTCCCCTTCTCGTGAAGGTGGCCCCCGACTTGTCGCTTCCCGCCTTCGACGAGATCCTCGAGCTGGCCATGGAACTCGAACTGGATGGACTGGTCTGCAGCAACACCACCCTTGCCCGACCGGAAACGGAGGATGCCGCATCGAAGAAGACCTTTGGTGAAACGGGCGGACTGAGCGGACGCCCCTTGAAGGAAAGGAGCACGGAACTCATTCGACATGCCTACCAACATACCGCAGGGAAGCTTCCCATCATCGGCGTCGGAGGCATCTTCACACCTGAGGATGCATGGGAGAAGATCTGCGCCGGGTCCTCGCTCATCCAGATCTATTCAGGCCTGGTCTTCAAGGGGCCTGCCCTTCCCGCGTGGATCACGGCAGGGCTGATCGCGAAACTGAAGGAAAACGGCGTCACATCGCTCCAGGAAGTGGTGGGATCCGAAGCCCGGTGAATATCAAATTCTGAATTCAGGATTTTGAATTCAATATTTCGCGTTCAGTCTTCATCAGGTTTCCCCAACCAGACCCAGTCACCCTCCTCGGGATCCACACTTCCATTCTTGCGGCGTACGATTTTCCCGCCCTGGTCCTTCCGGTCCGCCCCCAGGGACCAGATACGGTAGCTGTCATCGCCTTCAACCTGATAGCGCAGGTCTTTACCCGTCATCGAATCCACCCGATAGATCGTTCCCGCGGGTAGCGACAGCTCACCGAGGTTCTTTGGCAGGCGGCCGCTCTTCACCCTGAAGATCTCCACCTCCAGAGCCACGCAAGCCGCATGCACCTGGGCCTGTCTTTCCAGCATTCTTGTTTCCGCCCTCAGCAAGGCAGGAAAGAGAGCCTTGGCCAGGAAGGCATGTTTGGGAAGGTTCTCGATGGGTTCATCCAGATAACGATCACTCTCGGCAACCACACGGCTTTCGATCTGTTGCTGCGTCAGGGCGTTCTCCATGTGAAGTTGGCATCCAATCGCCTTGTTCATCTGGATCAGGCCGCTCGGGAACAGGGAAACATTGCCCAGTTCCCCTTCGAGACCCGGGTCGCCGTGGATGAGGGCGTCCATCATTGTGATGAGAAACAACATTTCTCCCCTCATCGCAAAGTCGGTCTGCCTCACCAGGTTGATCCCCGCGAGTTCATCAATCAACAGCCTCATCTGATCCCCGGTCCAAGCCTCGCGATAGAGCCCTTCCTGCACCCCATCGAGAGCGCTGTTCAACATGGCGCTGTATACCAGCTGCGAGATCAGGATGGGTTCGCCCTCTATGGTTTGTGGCAAGCGGATGAGACTCTTCACGTCGGCAAAGGCCTCCTGCTTTTCTCCCTTCTCCAGGTGATTCAACATGCTAAGGAAGAAGCCCTGGGACACCTGGCGCATCACCTGAAGATGGGGAAGAAGTGCCGCGAAATGATCCTCGTAGCGGACCGGGAACTTGGACGACGGCAGCCTCAGTGCGGACTCGATCTCCAGGAGCGTTTCCTCATTCTTCTTCAGGATGTCGTCCACGTCTTCGATACCCTCGAACAAGTCATCCGCTCGCTCACGGATCTTCTCATTGAACGCCGCGATCGAGCTGGTTGTGTTCACATTCCCCATTTCCAGATGCCCCATCCGATCCGAAAGGCGCTCGTGGATCTTGTTCATCTCGACCGATACGGTGCCGCCATCGACCGCCCCTTCAGGAGTGTAGGTCCAGGTCATCAGGTCCTTGAAAAGTGGCGTATTGGCAAAGTTGTCTTCATCAGGAACATCTGGAGGAACCAGTTCCTTCCAGTCCAGGACATAGCCCGCATCAACCAACTCCTTTTCCGTGGCCTGCCATTTCCTGGCTCCCATGAAGTTGATGACGGAGACGACCAGAAACAGCAGGGTCACCATGCCGATGAAAAGGAAAAGGGGCCACTTGAGCCACCATCGTTGAAGGATCCATTTCAATGGGTTGATTGTCTCGTTTGGGCGGCTCATGGGATGTCCGGGGTCAGGCTTTTCCAACGCGTGTGGCCAACGCACTCCGCGGTCCGAGATGAGCAGGCGAGCTGTTCTGTTCCGCAGGGTCGTCCTGGATCCATCGAGTCAGGAGGACCTGACGGGTTTCCAGTCCCTGCCTCAAAGCCTGTGAGGAAACCGCCCCGCCAGTCGCATGATCGGAGGCCCCGACCTGTGCGGTGGCCAACTGCAATCCCATGATCACCAACCAGCAGGCGCCCACCCCGGCCCAGTAAAAACGATAAGGCCGAAACCACTGCTCCAGAAGAAAGGTCAGCCAACCTTGGCTCACGGCGTCGGACTTGAGGTCATCCAGCACGGACTCTCGAATCGCATCCAGTCCGGATGCCGCGTCCTCATGACGCTCCAACAGGATCTGTCTTGGTTCTTTCATGTCGATGGTAGGGATTGAAACTGGGCACGCAGGCGTTTGCGGGCATGATGGAGCCGCGACTTCACCGTGCCTTCCGGCACTTCAAGGATCCCGGAGATCTCAGTCACGGAAAAGTCCTCCAGGTAATGGAGCAACAGGACGCCCTTCAGGGATTCGGGGAGATCATCCAGCTTCTCAAGGAAGGCTTCCCGCTCTTCTTCCGAGATCAACCGGTCATCCGGCGAATGGGAAGCATCGACCTCGGGCGGCTCCCCAAGATTCTCCAGAAGCTCCCTCTCCCTTCCGGAACGTCTCCAATGTTGTTGCACCTTTTGTCGGGCAATCGAGAAGAGCCAGGAATCAAAGGCATCATCCGACTTCAGGGAGGCGATGTAGCGGGTTGCATTGAGAAAGGTATCCTGCACCAGTTCCAGCGCCACCTGCCGATCTCCCACCAGCTCCATCACAAAGACATAGACCGGCATCTGAAAGCGCCGGAACAACGAATCCCAGTCCTCCTCTCGGCGCATACGCGCGCCAGGAAGGCAACCGATCCAGGAGTCATCACCGGGCTTCACTGAAAGAAAGAATGCAGAAACCCGGATTCGGTTCAACGGTCCCGCCATTTTCTTTTCGTGCCTGAACCAGCAATGAACGGCATGCTGAAAGCCCATGAGCCGCAAGTTGGAAGTCATCCTTTCCCTGCCGGAGGCGCAATCGCTCCGGGAACGCGATCTTTCGGAGGCGACCTGCGTCGTCTTCGACGTCCTCCGCGCCACCACCTCCATGACCATGGCCCTCGCCCATGGAGCCACGACGATCCGGCCGGCCGCCGAGATCGAGGAGGCCCTCACCTTTCACAACGAAAATCCCGATGCCCTCCTGGCCGGGGAACGACACGGTATCCGGATCACCTCGGAGCTGACCGGCGGACCGGATTTTCATCTCGGAAACTCCCCCCGCGAATTCACAAGGGACAAGGTGGAGGGCAAGGAGATCATCATGACCACCACCAATGGAACGCGGGCCCTGCGCGCCTGCGACGGTGCCGCGGCCGTCTATGCAGCCAGCCTGCTCAACGTGGGCGCCATGATCCGGATATTGCAGAAGGACCCTCCCCATCACCTGATCCTGGTGGCGGCAGGCACCTTCGAGCAGGCAGCCTACGAGGACATCATCGGATGTGGAGCCATCGTCGAGGAACTGGAACTGCTCTACGGACTCCAGGCCGATTCCGCCCATGTCGCATTCCTGGCGTGGGACAAGGAAAAGGGACACCTCGAACACGGACTAAGACGTTCCCGGAACGGCGACAGGCTCTGGGCCAATCCCGATCTCAGGGACGATGTCCCCTGCTGTGCCCAACTGAGCACCCAGGACTTCACGATGCCCTTCAAAGAAGGGCGGGTCCTGAGATCGGACGGATCCGCCTGATCGGTCCGGATCAGACAGATCCAACGAGGCCCGGAACGGGCATCACTCCCCAATCACGTGAAAGGCGATGCTCCGCGAATGCGGATGCGACCGGTGTTCCCAGAGGTAGATCCCCTGCCAGGTCCCCAGAGCCAGGCGTCCATCCACCACGGGTATGCTGAGATTCACCTGGGTCAGGGCCGTTCGCACATGGGCGGGCATGTCATCGGGGCCTTCCATGGTGTGGATGTAGATGGAGTCTCCATCCGGCACCAGTCGTGAAAAGAAGCTTTCCAGATCCACCCTGACATCGGGATCCGCATTCTCCTGAATGAGGAGGGACGCCGAGGTATGGCGGACATGAAGGGTCGCCACCCCGGTTCGGATACCGGATCCACGCACGAGAGCCTGGGCATCTCCCGTAAATTCATAAAGTCCCCTGCCCCGGGTCCGGAGGCTGATCTGGTCACTTGTCTGCGAAAGCATGGGGCGATTCTTGAACGCGGAACGGGAATGAGGAAGAAAGGAATGAAGGAAAAGGCTGACACGGAACCTCCTCGCACCCCAGAGTTCCGGCATGGCAGACGAAGCCGACAACGCCAGCCTACTCTGTACCCGCTGCGGTCTCTGCTGCAATGGCGTGTTCTTCGCCGATGTCCGCCTGAGAAAGAAGGACAAGCCCGAGCAACTGCCCAAGACCGAGGTTGAGATCGAGCAACGGAAGGACGGTCCCTACCTCCTTCAACCCTGCAAGGCCCTTGGGAAGCATGGTTGCTCCATCTACGATCAAAGGCCCATCAGCTGCCGGAAGTTCCAGTGCACCCTCCTGAAGAGGACGAATTCAGGTGAACTGGACAAGGACGAGGCCCTCAAGACCATCCAGTCGGCAAGGCGTCGCATTGCGCATCTGGAGAAGCTGCTGCTCGAGCTCGGAAACAATGAGACCCACCTTCCCCTGACGTGGAGGTACGAATCCGTCTTCGCCGAACCCTGGTCCAATGAGGAATGGGGCGAGATCTTCGACAAACGGACCCGGCTCTACGCCGGTTGCAACCGTCTTGCTGTCTTCCTGGAGAAGCACTTCATGGAGCCTGTCTGATCGTGGAGCAAGTCATGGCTCCCCTGAACGACAAGATGCTCAACAGGCTCGCCATGGCAGCGTGGGCACTGTTTTTCCTCTCCATGGTTCTTCCCGCCTATTCGGGAGAGTTCAGGGGACTGGCCTGCGCCCATTTTGTCTTCATCCAGCTCGTCGAGTGGACGGCCAATCTTCCAAATCTGCCACCACGCGATCCGCACCTGCTTTACTATCTCCTCTTCAATGCCTCCAACGCACTGATGCTCGTCCTCCCTCCCCTGTTTGTTCTCGGATGGATGCGACCGGTTCCCAAGGTGGTTTTCATCGTCCAGTCCATCCTCCTCCTGCACGTCGGCTCCTGGCCCGTGTATTCCTACTACGATGAGGGGGCGAACATGATCGATGTCGGGTTCTGGGCCTGGTGGACCTCGATGATCCTGATGTGGTTCGTCGTACTCAAGGAACCGGGAATCCCGGATACCGACGAGGAGGAACCTGCCGAAGGGGCCCAGTCCGCCTGACATCTCCCTCCCTTTCCGGTTGAGGTTCCAAGCTTCCTTGGCGAAACTCCCGCCCATGTTGACCTCCGACGATTTTGTGAACGGTCTCACCATTCGTGAGCCACTCGGCAATGAAAAGGGCTACTGGATTGGTTGCCCCGGATTCTTTTACGACGATGCCACTTCCACCGGCTACCTTACCTACCGCATCCGCCGCCCCCGCGGTGTGCAGCCCGACCGCGGCGGCGAGGTGCGTGTGGCCAAGACCACAGACCTCGAAAACTTCGAGGATATCTTTTCCATGCAGAAGGACCAGGTGAACAGCGCTTCCATCGAGCGCTCACACCTGGTGAAGGGCAAGGACGGGGCATGGCGATACTTCACCAGCTACGTCAACGACGGGGACGCACGCTGGAAGACCACGGTCATCAAGGCTGATTCTCCGGAGAACCTCAACGTGGCCGACATGAAGGATGTCTTCACCCCCGGTGAACTGAATCTGGAAGGCGTCAAGGATCCCTGGGTCATGGAGATCGACGGCGTCTATCACATGTTCCTCAGCATTGCCCTCCCAGTGGAAAGCACCAGCAGCGAATCCCACGAGACCCATGACATCTACAACACTGGTCAATGCGTCTCGGCGACAGGGCTTGCGACCTCTAACGATCTCGACAACTGGGAATGGCAGGGCGTGATCTTCAAACCGGGCGAAGAGGGCTGGGACAATTACTGCCGCCGCATCAACTCCGTCTTCAAACGTGACGGAAAGTATTACGCCTTCTACGACGGCAGTGCCAGCCACCTGGAGAACTACGAGGAGCGAAACGGTGTTGCCGTTTCCGAGGATCTCCGCAACTGGACCTGTCTGACTCCGGACGGCCCGAACATCACAAGCCCTCATGCGACCGGCTGCCTGCGCTATGCGGATGTCCAGGAAGTCAATGGCGAGGTCCTGTTCTTCTACGAGTGGGCCCGCGCCGATGAGGCACATGAGATGCGACTGATCCGCACCACCGCGGAAAAGTTGCCCATTCCCTCCTGATTTTCCATTTTCAACGATCCCTTCCCTGTTCCCGACCCGTGAGGTCCGGGGACAGGAGCGGGTCGGGGAGACCTGCTCAGCCCTTCCTCTGGCGGGCGATCTGTTCCCCAAGGGACACGGCCTTGATCATCGCCCTCGACTTGTTGACCGTCTCCTGGAACTCCAGTTCCGGCTGTGAGTCAAAGACCCATCCCCCACCCGCCTGGACGTAGGCCTTGCCATCCTTCAGGAGCGCCGTACGGATCGTGATGCAGCAATCCAGGTTGCCATTGAAGGAGAAGTAACCCACGCATCCTCCATAAGGCCCCCGTGCGGTCTGCTCCATCTCGGCAATGATCTGCATGGCCCGGATCTTCGGGGCCCCCGTCAGGGTTCCCGCGGGAAAGGTGGCCCGGATCAGGTCATAGGGCGTCTTTTCCGTCGAGAGCGTTCCATGGACGTTGGAAACGATGTGCATCACATGGGAATAGCGCTCGATGATCATGAGCTCGTCACAGTGGACGCTTCCAAATTCACAGACCCGCCCGATGTCATTGCGGGCGAGGTCGACCAGCATCACGTGCTCTGCTCGCTCCTTCGGATCCGCCAACAGCTCCTTCTCCAGGGCGAGGTCCTCATCGGAGGTCTTGCCCCGGGCACGGGTACCTGCGATGGGCCGGATCTCCACGCCACGATCCTCGCAACGGACGTGGATCTCCGGGGAAGCCCCGGCAAGGGAGTAGCCCTCAAACTCGAGGAGGAACATGTAGGGCGATGGATTGATCGAACGCACCGCCCGGTAGACATCGATCGGTGAAGCCGTGGTCTCCGCAGTGAATCGCTGGGACCCTACCACCTGAATGATGTCGCCATTGGTGATGTAGTGCTTCGAGCGGTTGACGTTGTTGAGGAAGGTCTCCTTCTCCATGTTGGACTCGAAGGTCACGTCAGGAACCTCCGATGGAAGCACGGCCTGGCCCGGTTCATAGGGCTGCTCGAGGAGTGAAAGGATCCGTTCCACCTCACTGCAGGCATCATCATAGGCGTCCCATGGATTGGTGCCCTCCTCAATGATGGCATTGACGATGACCGTCAGGGTCTGTGCTACGCGGTCAAAGACGAGCAGCTGGTCGGCTATGACGAAGCAGAGGGTCGGTGTGCCCAGCTCGTTGGTGGGGGGCCTGGGAACGACCGGCTCAACATCATGGATGAACTCGTATCCAATGAACCCCACGGCACCGCCGGTGAATCTGGGCAGTCCCTCCACCGGGGCGGGCTGGTAACGCCTCATGACCTTCTCCACCACGGCCAGCCCATCGCGAACCACATTGCCCTCAGGCTGTTTGGCGAGCGGGTCCACCTGGTAGCTCTCAATCACCTTTCCGTTCTCGATCACCTCGACCTGGTCCTCCACCTGCCGTAT
>CAZKNW010000004.1:0-14429 GCA_964554035.1 uncultured Verrucomicrobiota bacterium | reverse complement strand
CCGCGGGGACTGCTTCCAACGAAGGAATAGCGGCCAAGGTGCTCACCACCCTCGACGGATTCGAAGAGGAAGGATTCCCCCTCGCCCCGGATCTTGAGGTAGGCCGACAGGGGCGTTTCAAAATCAGCAAGGATCCGGCAGGAGACAGGGATCACATTCCCCTGCTTTGCCAGTTCCAGAAAGGACTCACGTCCTGGTTTGATCTCATTCATCACAACTCCATCCGTGTTGACCTTGGGCGCGGCAGCCTGACCACGCTCAGGATCGAAAAGAAAAGGACCACGAAGGCGTAGGCCAACACCCCCATTCCTATGGCAAAGGGCACAAGATCCTCGCTGAACAGCATCACGGCGGTTCCGATCAGGGCGACCGGGACAGCCTGACCGAACGAGCAGGCCAGATACAATCCCGTTCCTCGAATCATCAGCATCCTTCCCACCAGGTCCATGTAGCCGGCTTCACCCATCGATCTCATCAACCATGCTGACTGGAAATTGCGCGAAGCGACCAGGAGACTGGTCGTGGAAAGAACCATCGCCACGAAGGGCCACCGCGCCAGCAGCACACACATCAGGAGGTTGAAGGCCGCCGATCCCTTCCATCCCATCTTTCTGACAAACGGATTCCCTTCCATGGCAAGGGAAGGCGTCCCCACCCAGGTACTCAGGAAATCCGCCGCCCTACACAAAAACAGGATCCCGAGCAGGATCAGGTAGTCAGGACTTCCGAATGGGACGAAGGCATCCATCTACTTCTTGCCGTAGATCTCCTCGGGAGACTGCAGCTGCTCCTCGGTCACGGAGAACTCGGATCCGTCCTCCTTGACGGAACGAAAGAAGCAGGACTGGTAGCCTTCATGACAGGCCGCGCCAATCTGTTCGACCTGGATCAGGAGCGTGTCGCCGTCACAGTCGAAGGCCACGTCCTTCACTGTTTGCGTATGTCCGCTGGACTCGCCCTTCATCCAGTACTTCTGCCGGGAACGACTCCAGAAATGGGTCTTGCCGGTCTTGATGGTCGACTCAAGGGAATCACGGTTCATCCATGCCATCATCAGGACGCGCCCGGTGGACTGCTCCTGGATGATTGCGGGAATGAGGCCTTGGTCATTGTATTTCAGCTTGTCGTAGAAACTCATCGTTCTTCCTCGTTTCGGTTCCAAAAAATCATTCGTCCTGAAGCACGGGATCCACCCGGACCGTGACGCCGTGTTTCGCCAGGAATTCCTTCACCTCTCCCACGGTGTATTCCCCGAAATGGAAGATGCTGGCTGCCAGGACGGCATCCGCCTTGCCCTTCTCCAGGACCTCCACCATGTGTTCCAGCTTTCCCGCGCCCCCACTGGCCACCACGGGAACGCCCACATTCTCACTGATGCGGCGGGTGATCTCGATGTCGTAGCCGGCTTTGGTTCCATCGGCATCGATGCTGTTGAGCACAATCTCGCCGGCACCGAGCTTCACGGCACGCACAGCCCATTCCACAGCATCCATCCCGGTCGCTTCACGACCTCCCTTGACGAAGACCTCCCAGCGGTCCCCGGACACCTTCTTGGCATCGATGGAAACCACGATGCACTGGCTTCCGAACTTCTCGGCACCCGTCCGGATGAGGTCCGGGCTGGAAATGGCTGCTGAGTTGATGCTGGTCTTGTCCGCACCCGCCTTGAGCATGATTCCCATGTCCTCAACGGTGCGGATACCCCCACCCACGGTCAAAGGCATGAAGCACTGGTCGGCCGCCCGTTCGATCACGTCCACCATGGACTCACGCCCATGGGCACTGGCCGTGATGTCGAAGAAGACCATTTCATCGGCTCCCTGTTCATCATAGCGAAGGGCCAGCTCCACGGGGTCCCCGACGTTGCGGAGCTCCCCAGCCTCGGCCTTGCCAAACTGCACACCACGGGTCACACGTCCATCGTGTACATCCAGACAGGGAATGACTCTTTTTGCCAACATGCTCGGTTCTTCAGCGGTCCGACTTCACCACAGGTGAGGCCAAAGCGGCGAACTATTCCGAAAACCCGCGGTTTTTGAAAGGATTTCAAGCATCCAAAAGGCGGCCCGACACCGGCTCCCGTTGCGGTTATCATTTGCGATTCCCCGAAAACGGGGTTTACTGAGGGGAGAAATCCAAACTGGGACCCCCTTTTGACGAAATGAAAACCTCAATCGCCACCCTTACCCTTCTTTCCACCCTCAGCCTCGGCATGGGACAGGATGCCGTGGATGCCGCCGTTGAGATGGAACTGCCGCGCAAGAAGAAGGCGCCGAAGATCCAGTTGAAGGTCAAGAAGGAAGCCTTGTCAGGCGCCTCGGTGAAGTTCTTCCGCAGTGAATCGCCCTTCCGGATATTCAGCCCGGTGGCGCCCAAGGAAGACGGCTCAGGCGAGGAAAACCAGGGCGAGGTCGCCATCAACAAGGATGACCCGGGATTCAAGGGGATCACCTTCTTCCGCTTTTCCTGGTAGGGGCGGTCTTCATTGCATCTTTCCCAAGGCCTGCACAGGCTTCCTCCGTGCAGGATTACCGAGAACACAACCGCAAGGCATGGGATGATCGTGTCCGCAACGGCCAGCGCCACACACGGACTGTTTCACTCAAGGAGCTGGCCCATCCGCTGAAGGCGGTGGATCCGGAAGGTTGGCTGGAAGGAAGCGTTCAGGGCAGAAGGGTACTCTGCCTCGCTGCTGGAGGAGGGCTCCAAAGCGCCCTCTATGCAGCCGCCGGTGGCGAGGTCACGGTGGTCGACCTGAGCCAGGCCATGCTCGACCTCGACGAGGAGGTGGCTGCCAGACACCGGTTGAAGGTAACCACCCTGCAGGCATCCATGGATGACCTTTCCGCACTGCCCCGTGCCCATTTCGATCTCGTCATCCAACCGGTCAGCACCTGTTACGTTCCTGAGGTTTCCCGGGTCTACGAGGAAGTCGCCAAGGTGACCTCTCCCGGCGGAATCTACATTTCACAGCACAAGCAACCCATCAATCTGCAGACTTCCGAGCGCCCCTCGAAGGAAGGTTATGTCCTGAAGGAACCTTACCTCGGCAAGGGACCTCTGGCATCGGCGCCCGACGGCCTGATGCATCGGGAAGCCGGAACCCTGGAGTATCTTCATACCTGGTCCTCACTCATCGGTGAACTGTGTCGCGCGGGTTTCGTGCTGGAGGATCTTTCGGAACCCCTTTTGGGAGACTCCGCGGCTGAATCGGGAAGCCCTGCCCATCGTTACGCCTTTGCACCTCCCTACGTGAAGCTGAAGGCGAGGCTCTTCAAGGCCCCGGAAGGTCCGGGCACCACTTTGATCCTTCCAGGAGCGTAAGCCTTCAGGCCGTTCCACCAATGGCCTCCTAATACTGGAAGATGGGGAGGTAGTGGTATTTCACCGAAAGGCAGAGGATGGCCATTGAGGTGGTGTAGATCCTGCCCGCCGTCCTTTCCTGGCTGTCACCGCCCTCCCAGGATCCATCCTCCTTCTGGTTGGAGATCAGGATGTTCTCGGTGAAGGATCGTGCTTTGCCCGCGTAGGGTTCGCCGCGCTTCACCATGGCCTGGGCATAGTAGTAGGTTCCATAGAAGAACCACTTGCTGTTGTACTTGATACGGCTCTGGATGCCTCCCTTGCCGTCATCCCGATGCGTAAGGTCCAGCAGGTAATTGGTCGATCCGATGATCTCAGGAGTGTTGACCTCGCCGCAAACCTGGAGCGCGAGCAGCCCGGCCGCCGTGGTGGCAAACTCGGCATTGCGTCCCGGCTGGTATCCGAATCCACTGTTGAGATCCGTCGCCTGCCCGTTGCGGTCGCGTTGGGACTTGTAGCTTTCACTCAGGTACTTCACCGCAAGGTCAATGGCCGACTTGGGCACCGGGATCTCGGAATTACGTGCCGAACGCAGGGCCATCAACTGCCATACGGTGACGGACAGGTCGGAATCGTTGGCGGTCGGGGTGTAGCGCCATCCCCCTTCATACTTCACCGAATGCTTCTGCACCCTCTGCGAGCGGAGGATCAACTCGATCGCAAGCATCACCCTCTTCCGGATCAGGGCATCCTGCTGCGGATTCACCCCCATGCCCAGCATCTCGGAAAGCGCCAGGGAAATGATCCCATGGCCATACATGCGTGATCCGTCCGCCGCACCGAAATACCCGTCGGGCGTCTGCCGGTCGTCCTGCGTCAGGAAGGCGATGGCCCGACGCATCACCTGCCCCTCGACGGTTTCATCCGAAGGCTGATGTCCCACCGCAGCCATGGACATGAGCGAGAGGCCTGTCATCACGCTATGGTGCTGGTCACGTCCCCTCTGATCCACGAAAGAGCCATCGTTGCGCTGCTGGCTCACCAGAAAGGTGATGCCTCTTTCCACCGCAGCATCAATGCCGTCCCTTCGCGGGAAAAGGATCTCGGCACAACGACCTTCGTGGACCCAAAGGACAAGGATCAGGATCCCGGCCAGCAACGGGATGAGCCCGGAAGGCTTTGATGAAAGGGTGAACGTCATCTTTCTCGGATCACAATGCCGTAATCGAAGTCCAGAATGCAGGCCCAAAATGTTCCCTGATCGTCTGTTCGGATTTCCTCGCCTGGTCTTCCGTTTCAAACAGCGCGAAGGTCGTTGCCCCGCTTCCGGACATCATCGCCCGCGCCGCCCCGGTTTCGATCATCTTCTCCTGCAACATGACCAGGATCGGATACTTCTCGAGCACCGGTGCCTCCAGTGAATTGTAAAGATCCAGCCCGCCCAGCGAGCTGCCACCGTCCCGAAGCTGGTCCGCCAATTCGGCCGCCCTTCCCTTCCTGCCATTCAGGTCCTCCGGAAAACGGGCCAGGTTCTTGTAGGCCCAGGGTGTCGAGACTCCAAAGCCCGGATTCACCAGCATGAGCCAATGTCCTTCCAACGCCGGAGCCCCGGAGAGCACCTCCACCTGTTCCCCCCTTCCAAAAGCGAGGGACGGGAGATTCCTGAGGAAGAAATTGACGTCGGAACCCAGACCGGCACAGATCTCGTCCAGAGCCTCATCGTCCAGGGCCCCCGAATGCATCTCGTTCAATGCCAGCAGGGTCGTGGCGGCATTGCCGCTTCCCCCGCCCAGACCGGCTGCCGTGGGAATCCTCTTCTCAAGGTGAATGCCAATGGACGGCTTCAGGCCGGCACGATGGAAGAAGGCTTCCGCAGCCTTCCAGATGAGGTTGCTCGAATCCGTCGGAAGCCCGGGATCACTGCAGGTCAGCCGGATCCCCTCGTTCCCCTCGTCAAAGGACAACTCATCATAAACCGGCACCGGGAGCATCAGGGTCTCCAGCTCGTGGAAACCATCCTCGCGCCTTCCGAGGATGTTGAGCATCAGGTTGACCTTGCATCCGGACTTCTTCTTCACCGTCATGTCAGGAAACAAAAAAGGGGCGCCAACGAGATTCGCCGGCACCCCTTGAAGAGCAGGAGGGATTTAAAAATCAAAGACGTGGAAGCGGCTGCCCGGGATGAAGGAGGCAACCTCGCCTGCGTGAAAACCCAGTGCGGTGTCCGTCGCGAAGATGGTGCTGGCCGATGGGCCTGGCTTGTAGCTGTCAGGATAGCGGGGAGCCTCGGTCATGAAGTCGAGGGACCAGAAATGATCCTTGCGGTAGGGACCACCAATGAAAACATCTCCGTTGTACTTGAAGTTCTCGCGGCCATACCAGGGATCATAGGACGGAAACGGAAAGGTCACGATCTCTCCCACACCGATCAGGGAACGCGCCACGCTGCGGTTGAAGCCACGGATCGTCCCGGAGGTAAAGGCATGATGGGATCCCTCCCAAAGACTGGCCTGCTCGATCGAGCGACGCACCTCGCCCATCCTCATCAATTCGGACACGTTGTTGAGACCGCGTCCCAGCTTGTAGGAAGGTCCAGAGCAGCCGGTCAACAGCACTAGGGCGGCGATGGCTAGAAAAGAAAGACAGTTGAAGCGTCGCATAGTTGGTTCGAAGGTGAGTCGCGAGAATGGTTCAAAGGATACCATGCTGTAAAGCCGTTTATTTTCAAGCGATTGCGACTTTTCACACCTCGGTTTTGGCCGAATTGCACAAAAAATGCCGCCCGGAAGGTCCGGACGGCACTGGAATCTTCGATCAGGGTCTTCGACGTCCTCAGGGTTGGGAGGACTTCTTCTTGCCCTTCCGTCCCTTGGTGGCGAGGTAGCGGTTGACCGCGTTGAGGTAGGCGCGGGCGCTGGCTTCTACCACGTCCGTGTTGGCACCCTTGCCCGTCACGAGCTCTCCGCTCCCGAAATCCACCTTTACCGCGACCTCCCCCAAGGCGTCCTTACCTTCGGAAACCGCCCTAAGTGAATAATCCATGAGCTTGCCCTCGGTCTGGGTCAGGCGCTCAATGGCCTTCAACGAGGCATCCACCGGCCCATCCCCGGTTCCGGCATCCTGATAAACGTCGGGCGTCTTCTTCCTGGAATCAGCCTTGATGAGCCGGACGGTCGCCGTGGGAACGGTCTGTCCGCCTCCACTGGTCACGCAGAGATAATCCATCTTCCAGGTCTCGGGCACCTCGGTGATCTGGCCATCCACCAATGCGGAAAGGTCCTCATCATAGACGAACTTCTTCTTGTCCCCGATGTCCTTAAAGCGGGCGAAGATGGAGCTGACGTCCTCATCGCTCATCTTGTAGCCGAGATGCCTCAGGCGGGCCGCCACGGCAGCACGACCACTGTGCTTGGTCAATGGCAGCTCGGTCTGTCCCCAGCCCACCTCACGCGGATCAATGATCTCGTAGGTCTCACGCTTCTTCAGCATCCCGTCCTGATGAATACCGCTGGCATGGGCAAAGGCGTTCTCACCTACAATCGCCTTGCTGCGCTGGACAACCAAACCGGACATCCGGGAAACGAGCCTCGAAGACTTCACAATCTCCTTCGTCACCACACCGATCTTGTAGCCACCGAAATGATCTTCCCGGGTCTTCAACGCCATGACGACTTCCTCAAGCGAGGCATTGCCGGCACGTTCGCCAATGCCATTGACGGTGCACTCCACCTGTCGCGCACCCGCCTTCACCGCCGCCAATGAATTGGCCACCGCAAGCCCCAGGTCGTTGTGGCAGTGCACGCTGATGATCGATTCGCCCGACTTGAAATGGGGGACGTTCTCCATCAGGTAGGCGATCAGCTTTCCAAATTCATCCGGTACCGCCCAGCCCACGGTATCCGGGATGTTGACCGTGGTGGCACCGGCATCACAGACAGCCCGACAGACCTCGGCCAGGAACTCCGGCTCGGTGCGGGAACCATCCTCAGGGGAAAATTCCACATCATCCACAAAGCCCTTGGCCCGCTTCACGCCCTCGACCGCCAGCTTGATGATCTGGTCCTGCGCCTTGCCCAGCTTGAACTCACGATGGATCTTGGACGTGGCCAGGAAGACGTGGATGCGTCCCTTCTTGCCTGCAGGCTTCACGGCCTCACCGGCAGCATCGATGTCCTTCGGGACACAGCGGGCCAAACCGGCAATGATCGGTCCCTTGATCTCCTTGGCGATGGTGTTCACCGCGGTGAAGTCGCCTTCACTGATCACGGGAAAGCCGGCCTCGATGACGTCCACCTTGAGCCGGGCCAACTGCCGCGCCACTTCGAGCTTCTCACGAAGCGTCATGGAGGCACCCGGACACTGCTCGCCGTCGCGGAGAGTCGTGTCAAAGATGCGGATCTGGTTTACAGGCGTGGCGGCCTTCTTCCGGCCGGCCGTTGCTTTGCGCTTCGTTTTTGACTTCGTTGTCTTCATTGCGGTTGTTGTAGTGTTGTTCTTCTGACTCCCCACTTCCGGAGCCGGACCGCGGTGGTGTTGGACAAACAAAAAACCCCACCGCCGTCGCTGGCAGTGGGGTGTGAGAAAGTCCTGTCTTCATTCACAGCCCAACGCCAGCGCTTCCAAGAAGAAGCGCCTCGCCAAGTAGTAGGCTGTTGATCTGCAGATGCATGAGCTGAAGCATTTAGTTGAGAAACATCGGCAGGTCAAATGGATTCCTTGAACGCCGGGCTCACCATGAAGGGCGTGAAGAGCTTGAAGGGAAGCGTCTTCTTCATTCGTTCGGTTTCAAGATCCGCAGACCTTTCTCTGCGTCTGGAACAGCCATTCGAACCTTACCATCACAACCCTTGCCCGATTCACACCTGCCACTGCCAACAAGAAGGCGACCATCTGCAAGCGCCTCGACACCGAGTGAAGAGTTGAAAGGGTGTCGTCCCAACATCTCAAAATCGTCATTCGTCACGAGAAGAACGGCAGGAGTTCCATAGCAACCGAACCACCAGCGGCCTTCTGAATAGGTCGCCGTCTGGATACCCAAATGGGTATGACCGCTGGGGATGACGTGGCGCTTCACAAAGTTGAAGTTCCCGTCGTACTCATAGACATAGTTCTCTTCAAAAGCTTCAGGCAGCCCGCCCACGACAAAAAAATGTCCGTCGCGAAAACCCATTCCACCCGCCCCATGAAACACCTGCTGGATCTCGTGTCGTGCAATCTCCTCCAGAGACTTCGCTTCATAAACATAGACCCACGAATCAGCATTGCCCTTGGGATCGTTGAACTTCCCAAGATTGACGGCCACATAGAGCTTCCCATCCTGAAGACACAGATCGCCATGGTGATTGGCTACCTCCACCTTTTTGATCACCTTCCCATCCCTGTCCGTCTTCACCAATGAAGTGGTAAACGACCAGTAGATCGCTGATTCATCCGAACAAACACCCTGAAGATGATGTGAATAGCGACCTTCACATTTCACCTCAAGTGGAAGCACAGGATCAATCTTCCCGGCTTTGTCGATCCTCTCCGCAGCGCTGAGTGACGCAACGAAAAGGAGAATCAAAAGAGGCCCAAGTAGGGGTGCTTTCATGACAACTGCATGACTGATTTTCATTGGATCGGGTCCTTCCATTTCAGGGCTGCTTCTCCGGTTGCTCAGTCGCCCCTTCCATGACTTCCTTTTCCCATCGTTTGATGGCCTGGGTCATGTTCTTCACGCGCTTGGGCATCTTGTCGGCAAGATTGAGTTGTTCCTCCACGTCCTTGGACAGGTCGAACAACGCCAGCTTCTGGCGGCCGTCGTCCGGGTGATCCCAGTGGATGTTTGGAAAGCGGTCGGACTTCTTGGCTTTGGTTCCCTCATTGAGGACCAGTTTCCATTCGCCGTCCCGCATGGCGGTCGCCTCTCCATACTGCCAAAAGATTTTCCTCGGCTTGCTTTCAGCTTTCCCCTCCATGAGCGGAAGCAGGCTCTCGCCATCCAGCTTCAATCCCTCCGGGACCCGGACATCAGCCACATCCAGAATCGTGGGCAGGACATCGATGGTGGTGGCCAGTTGATCCGTGACAGAGCCGGCCTTGATCCTTCCGGGCCACCGGGCGATTCCCGGGACACGAATGCCGCCTTCCCAGACCGTCCCCTTCATGCCGAAGAGCCTGCCACAGGAGCCTGGCCCGGTGGCCCCATTGTCGGAGAAGAACATGACAAAGGTGTCCTCATCGAGATCCAGCTCCTTGAGCTTGGCCATGATCTCTCCAACGCCCCTGTCCATCTCCACCATCATGTCCCTGTAGGCACGGGCGGCGTGTTCGGGTTCACGGTGATCGAAGAGATAGCCCTTGGTGCCAACGTGGCGAACGGGTGGATCATTGGGGCCCTGATAGGGATCGTGCGGAGCTTCATGAGCCACATAGATGCAAAAGGGGTTCTCCTTTTGATCCTCGATGAACTTCACGGCATGGCGGGTGATCAAGTGGGTCGTGTAGCCCTTCTCTTCCACCTTCTCGTCCTGGTGCCACCAGTCCTCAACGCCTGCGCCATCGATGTGCGTATGAAAATCCACGTTGCCACTGACGTATCCCACATAGCGATCAAAGCCCTGGTGCACCGGGTTGTATTGTGACTGATAACCAAGGTGCCATTTTCCAAAGAGCCCCGTGGCGTATCCGGCCTTTTTCAGGATCTCTGCAAAGGTGGTTTCCTTGTGTTGCAGGCCGTGGTGGCGATTCCGGTTGAAGGCCGCATAGACGACACCTGGAATCCCTGCCCGTTGCTGGTAGCGCCCGGTCAGCAGTCCAGCGCGCGTCGGAGAACAGACGGGGCCGCTGGAATGAAAATCCGTAAAGCGCATTCCCTCCTTTGCCAATCGATCAATGTTGGGTGTCGGAAAGGCCGTTCCCCCATAGCAACCGGCATCTCCATAGCCCATGTCATCGGTCATGATGACAATCAGGTTGGGCTGGCGTTCCGCAAAGGCGGACAGGGACCAAAGACAGAGAAGAACCACACAACGGGAAAACATGGTGAAGAAGATACGCTTCCCACCCAGATGAATTCAATCCGCCATCGTCTTCGCCATCCAACGGATTGACCCAGCGACATGGAATGGTCTTTCCTTGCGGCGTTCAGTTCGAAGGAACGGACTCCTCTCACGGACATGCCGAAAAGCGGAAAAAGACTAGGCCTCAAGGACAAGCTGTTGCTGATGGCAGTCTCGTCGGCAATCGGACTGATCATTGCCGTGCCGGTTGCCGAGATCGTATTGAGATCCAACTTAAGGAGCGACTACGCCAGGTATGTAGAGGGCTTCAATACGGGGACCAATACCCTCTATTCCATCGTGCCGGGATCCCCACTCTGCTACCGGATCAGGCCATCGTCATCCTTCGTCTGGTCGACCCATCCCGATGGCTCACCACTGATCACCTACCGCAACGACGCAGGCGGGTTCAGGAGAAACAGTCCAGAAGCGGATGATGTGGATCCGGAACGTGCGCACGTCCGGAAGCGGGTCATCCATCTGGGCGATTCCTTCACCTACGGATGGGACGTCCAGGACCACGAGACCTTCGCCGCCCAGTTGGAGAAGAAGGTTCAGGATCTGGAGTCACTCAACTTCGGCGTCATCGGCTACAACACGGTTCAACAGGAAGCCCTGCTCAGGGAGATTCTTCCCAAATACAGTCCTGACCTTGTCGTTCTCAACTTTTACATCAATGACGCCAACCCGCCGTCACCGGGCATGGTAAGGATCGATCCCGATCGCCTCTTCCGCGACAGCACCCTGTGGATCTGGGAGGAGGCCAAGGATCAGGCCAACAGCATATGGGAGATGTTCATCGGCGGACGCCCCTTTCCTGAATCGAGAAAGATCCGCCCATTGGAAGGTCCGGAAGATTTCGTTGGCAACAACCTACTCGCAAGGGAAGCCAAGGAAGCCTTCTTCGGCATCGGCCGTCTCTGCGTGGATGCCGGAGTGCCATTGCTCGTGGTCATTCATCCACTGGTGCATGACAAGGATTTCACCAACGGGAACTATGGACAGAAGATCGTGCACAATGCGGTCAAGGAATGGTCCCGGGAAATGAACACCCGGTGCGTGGACATGAGGGATCACCTGCTGAGGTTGGAAGATCCAAAATCGATGATTCTGGAAAACGACGGCCACTACAATCCGGAGGGACACGTGTTTGTGGCCGAGGTGCTCAGCCCAGTCATCGAAGAGATGCTGAAGAGTGCGGAATGACTTTTTTTGGAGTGCGGCAGCCCTCTGCCGCTTTGGCAGCCGCGTGAACTGAGAAAACGGTGCGTGCCTTGCCCAACAGACCATATTGCCAACCCTACCGACCTGCCCCACGCAAGCCCAAAACCGATCCAAAAGCGGCAGAGGGCTGCCGCACTCCATATCTCAGAGGGCAGGTGGGCGCTCGGGACGGGTGAAGACGAGCTCCTTCGCGGACGAAAGCTTCGGATCAAACGTGTATTCGTCCTCGTTGAACTCCTTCAGCGCATCCGCTGATTGAATGCGGTTCTCAATGATGAAACGCGCCATGGCGCCGCGGGCCTTCTTGGCAAAGAAACTAATGACCTTGAGCTTGCCCTTTTTCTCGTCCTTGAAGACAGGCGTGACGATCTCCGCCTTCAGCTCACGCTTCTTGACGGACTTGAAATACTCGTTGGAGGCGAGGTTCACCAACAGGTCCGACTCCGCCTCATTGATGGCCTCGGTGATCTGGTTTCCCCAAAACTCATAGAGGTTCTTCCCCCGCTTGTTCTTGAAGACTCTTCCCATCTCCAACCGGTAGGGCTGGATCAGGTCCAAGGGCGCAAGGAGGCCATATAGACCCGAAAGAATCCTCAGGTGCTTCTGGGCGAAGGCTAGGTCCGGCTTTTTGAGTGTCGGCGCCTTCAATCCCTCATAGACATCCCCCGTGAAAGCCAGGACCGCCGGCTTGGCATTCTTCTCGGTGAAGGGCGTGGACCAGTCCTGAAAGCGCTGATGGTTGAGCTTTGCCAGGTCCTCGCTGACCTCCATCAGGTCCATGATCTTCTTCACACTGAATTTCCGGACGGTATCGATCAGGAGCTGGGAATCCTCAAGGAAGGCGGGTTGGGATGTCTTGAAGCCCTTCACAGGCTCAAGATCCATGGATTTGGATGGAGACAATACAGTGATCATCGTTTCGGTCGGCGCATGATTGCCGTTCGGGAAGATGTTCTAAAGTCGGAATTTGGAAAGGGCACAAATCAGGAAAGCAGGAAGGAAGGAAAAGAGGGGCCGAAAGTCCCGCCTCCCTATCGCCTGATTTTTCTGAAGGATCTCGATTCGATTGCGTCCAACCTCTTCCCATGATTTGCTCCGGCCCATCCATGAAACGCCTTTTGTCCCTTCCCCTCCTTGCCTGCCTCGCTATCTCCACCCAGGCCAGGGAAATCAAGAACGTCGTCCTGATCGTCTCGGATGACCTCAAGGCCCACGTGCTGGGTTGCTACGGCGACACCATCTGCAAGACACCCAACATCGACCGACTCGCCGAATCAGGAGTGGTCTTTGATCGGGCCTATTGCCAGGGACTCTGGTGCGCCCCATCCCGCACCTCCTTCATGCGCAGCCGCTACGTGGACAAGAAGGGCATCACACTGGGAGAACATCTGCGCAAGAACGACATCTATTCCGCCCGCGTCGGGAAGATCTTCCACATGCGCGTGCCCGGCGACATCATTGACGGAACAGACGGACCTGACATACCGGAGTGCTGGGATGAGAAGTTCAACATGCCCGGACGGGAAGCACACACACCGGGCAACTACGCCTGCCTGAACCTCAACATCTTCACCACCGACGAGAAGGACCGGCAAAGCACGAAGATGCCGCACCGGATGTTTGTCTCGGTACGCTACGAAGGGGATGGATCCGACCAACCGGACTTCAAGGCGGCGGACAAGACGGTGGAACTGCTTCGCGAGCACAAGGACGGACCCTTCTTCATCGCCACGGGATTCGTGCGCCCCCACTACCCCAACGTGGCACCCCAGAAGTATTTCGACATGTATGACTGGGAGGACATGCCATTACCGGAAGTTCCCGAACACGATCTCGTGGACATGCCCGCGATCGCCTATGCGGGAACCCGCAATGGAAACAACTCCATCGGGAAATACCCGGACAACCAGAAACGCATGTGGGCCGCCTACTACGCCACGGTCACCTTCATGGACGAACAGGTTGGCAAGATCCTTGATGAACTGGACCGTCTTGGAATCCGCGATGAAACGGCCGTCATCTTCACCAGCGACCACGGGTACCACCTCGGAGAACACACCCTCTGGCAGAAGAGCAACCTTCATGAAGATGTCAGCCGCGTGCCCCTGATCATCTCGGCACCAGGGATGAAGTCCGGGAAATCACGCTCACTTGTCGAGTTGGTCGACATGTATCCCACGGTCTGTGAGTTGCTGAAGTTGAAGCAGCCTGATTCCGTGCAGGGAACCAGCCTTGTTCCGATCCTGAAGGACACCCAGGCCGAGGTGAAGGAGATGGCCCTTTCCATCCTGCGCGGCTCCCACGGCATGCGCACCGACCGCTGGGCTTACATGCGCTACACCGATGGATCCGAGGAACTCTACGACATGAAGAACGATCCCGAACAGTTCACGAATCTGGCTCCTTCGACGGAGCATCAGGATCAAATGGAGAGGCAGCGAAAGCTGCTTGAGAAGCGATTGAAGGAGATCGAGTAAGAAACGCCAGCCCGTCAGCGTTTCGCCCCTCCGGGGCTCTTCAGCGTTGGGGGCAAATGCTCCGGTGGCTTACGCCGACCGGCTATCTTATTTCGAACCTCTGGAACCAACAAAAAAGGCCTGGAAGGCCGATGATAGGCTAACCGGTATACGTAAGCCACCGGTAGGAGCCCAAAAAAATTTCAGAGCCCCGGAGGGGCGTAACACGACCAACCCTCACGCCTTTTTCTTCCTCGCGTGAAGGACGTAGGCGGCTCCGCCGGCAAGGATAATAATTGCGGCGATCAAAGGCAGTGGTGAAGCCTTTTTAGCTGGTTTACGGGATGGTTCACTTATCTCTTTTACTTCGGAAGGAATTTCTTCTTTAACTTCCGGTAATTCAGCT
>CAZKNW010000003.1:0-29733 GCA_964554035.1 uncultured Verrucomicrobiota bacterium | reverse complement strand
CCTTCCGAAAATGCTGGAGGAATCCCCGGCGGACCTCGTCAACCACCTTGCCCATCCCAACGCATGGTGGCGCGTCAACGCCCAGAAGCAGCTGATCCTCAAGAAGGCCGAGTCCGTGGCACCCCAGCTCGAGAAGATGATGATGAGCCATCCGGATCATCTGGCTCGCATTCATGCATTGTGGACGCTTGAAGGACTTGGGAAGCTCACACCCGCACTCGTCAGGAAGGGCTTGAAGGACAATCACCCGAAGGTGCAGGTGGCGGCCATCCAGGCTTCTGAAACACTTTACAAGGCCGGCGAAAAATCCCTCTCAGCAGACATCGTGGCACGGCTGGAGAGCCCCGAGGCAGACGTGTCCATCCAGGCCATGCTGACGGCAAACCTACTCAAGTTCGAGAAGGCGAGGGAACTCATCGATACCCATTCCAAGTCCCATCCCTCCGCAGGCTTCCAGGAGATCGCCAAGCAGATCCTCAAGCCCACCTCAGTGAGGGTGCGGATGACCCACCTTTCCTCACCTGATCGTGTGCTCGTTCGGCAAGGCCAGACCATCTACAACCAGCTCTGCTACTCCTGCCACGGCGCCGACGGCAAGGGCACTCCGATGGAGGGAGCCCCCAAGGGAACCCTGATCGCACCACCCTTTGTCGGCTCCAGGACGATCGCGGGACATCCCGATGCCGCCATTGCCACCGTGCTTCATGGACTGACCGGTCCGGTCAACGGCACCACCTACCAGGCACTGATGGTGCCCATGGCCAGCCAGAACAACCGATGGATCGCCTCCGTGCTCTCCTTCATCCGCAACAGCTTTGGAAACTCCGGCCCCATCATCCAGCCCGAGGACGTGGCACGTGTCAGGAAGGCCTTCGAAGGAAGGACGGCCACCTGGACCGAAGCGGAACTTCGCGAGACCTTTCCGTCCCCCATTGCCAACCGCAAGGACTGGAAGTTGGCCGCCAGCCACAATGAGGGCTCGGTGAAGAACGCCATCGATGGCAACCCAAAGACCCGCTTTGACACAAAGATGTTTCAGCAACCCGGAATGTGGTTCACCGTGGAACTTCCCAGGGAAACCTCCATCGCAGGAATCCGGCTCGACAGCTCGGGATCTCCAAAGGACTTTCCACAAGGCTACAAGGTGGAGACCTCTGAAAACGGGAAGGACTGGACGGAAGTCTTGGCCGAGGGCAAGGGAGATGACGCCATCACGGACATCTTCTTCAAGCCTACAAAGACCCGCCATCTCCGCATCACGCAGACCGGCAGGATCAAGGGGCTCTACTGGTCGATCCATGAACTCCAGCTCTTCGAGAATGATGCCTCCAAGATCATGAAGGCGGCTTCCAAGAAGGCACCCGTTTCCTCGGATTCATCCTTTGAGTAGGCCCATCCCCAGGATGGGTTCCAGAGTCAGTTGACGGTCTTCAGCGCCTGTTGAAGCGCCTCAACGACCACCTCGACCTCGATCGTCTCCATGCATCGAAAATCGATCGGACACTCCCTGAGAAAACAGGGGGAACAGGGCACATTAGAACGAACAATCCCCTTGGGTGGCATCCCCGGCATTCCGGGTCCGGTAAGCTCCACTGAAGTGCTTCCAAACGGGACCACCAAAGGCGTGCCCAAGGCACCCGCCACATGCATCGGTCCGCTGTCGTTGGTCAAAAGGACCGAGCACAGGCTCAAACCACAAAGCAGTTCACCCAACGACGTGTTGCCGACCAGGTTGACCACCCTTTCCCTGCCAGCCTGTAGTGAGATCAACTCGGCGGTCTCCTTCGCGACCTCATCACTTCCAACTCCGAAGACAGCGTAGAGAGATTCCTGATTCTCACCCACGGTCATCACCGATTCGACCATTCGTCGATGAGACCACCGCTTGGCAGGCCCGTATTCGGCACCGGGGTTCAGTCCGATCAGTCTGCCCCCCTTGTCCAGACGATTCCGCTGATCCTCCTGCAGGAACTTGCTGCGGAACTTCTCAACCTCTTCAGCAGGAACCTCAAGCGAGGGAGCACTCAATCGACCATCAAAACCCAGCGACTCCACCAAATGAAGGTAGTGGGCCACATGATGGGAGGCCACGGGGATGGGGTGTTCCAGATTCACTCCACCTTTCACAAGCCGTCGGATCTCACCGATTGATTTCTTGCGCATCGAAACCACATTCTTTCGACGCGGCACGCATGCAGAAAGAAGCAGACCCCGCCCTCCCCCGCCATACCCGGCACGAAAGGGAATACCTGCCAACCACGCTTCCAGTGCGGTCCTAGGTGAGTTGGGAAGAATGATGGCGGCATCAAAGTCTTCCGCCCTGAGCCGACGGGAAAGGGCGAGCACCGAATCATCCCGGGTCATCTCGATGACCTGGTTCACAAAGGACTGCATCCTCCAGAGATCCGCAAGCTTCGAAGGGGCGAGGACCGAGAAAGTCGCCTGAGGCCATCCCTCACGGATGCGTTCCACGGCCGGGAGACTCATCACCGCGTCACCCAGCCAGTTGGAACTGCGGATGAGCACGCGCTTGGGATTCCAGCGGACCGCCTGCTTCATTCGCCTTCAATCCCCTTTCCCGCCCTGCGACGTTCCTTGCCAAGATGCTTCCAGCGGTTGTGCACCCAGAACCAGTTGGCCGGATCCCTCCGAATCGCGTTCTCGAACCGGCGCTGCACATCCTCGGTAATGGCCTCCACCTCCCTGGGTTGCCCGTTCTCGCGGGTGGGAATCTCCGGCTCGATCTCGATCTTCCAACGTCCGGGAGCCACCCGGTAGCAGATCGCAGTATGAAGGGGACCATCATACCTCAATGCAAAGACAGCCGGTGCCGTCGATGCCGAGCAGGGACGCCCGAACATCTCAATCCGCGCCCCCTTCACTCCCGCACTCTGGTCGGCCAACAGCCCAAGAATGGCACCTCCCTTGGCCATGAATTCCTTCAGGGCTGCCGCCTCGGTCCTTCTTTCAAAATAGGTCACCCGGCTCTGGCTTCTCACCTCCTGCAGCAAACGGTTGAGCATCGGTTGCTTGAGCCCACGGTAGGTGGTTGCCCCCCTCGCCTCATTGAAGAAATCCGCCAACCTCGAGTAGATCTCGAAATTACCGAAGTGCCCGATCGCCACGATCCGGCTGATCAGTTTCCCGTCGTCGTCCCGCTCCCGGAAATACTCCCTGCCCTCCACCTCCAGGACCGACTGTATCCGCTCGTCGTTCATCGAGAGCGTCTTGGCGGCGCAGGAAAAATTCTCCCCGATCCTCTTGAAGTTCTCCTTCACCAGCCCCGCAATCTCGGCCTTCGACATGTCCTTCCCGATGGCGGCCTGGATGTTGGAGAAGGCCACCTTTCGGTGCCGTTTGTCGAAGAGCCAGACCATCCATCCAAAGAACCTTCCAAGACGCACCACCAACCAGAGCGGCAGGCACTGCAACACCAGCAGCAAGGCCCGGGCGACGATGTAGAGGATCCATTGCATCAGTGAAAGCAGATCTGGCGGACACAGTCGTTGAAGTCCTTGGCACCGCTCAGGATCTTGATCTCGACCCGCATGAAGAAGATCGGAAGATCCCTGCGGTCGATCTTCGGAAAACGCACTGCATCCTTCTGGGTGGTGATGATCACCTCCGCCTGCCTCTTCTTGCTGCGGTTGATGGCATTGAGGATCTCCTGCTGGGTGAAGCGGTGATGATCCGCATAACGCCGCCGATAGACCAGCTCGGCCCCCATCTTGATCAGGCTTTCCTCAAAGCTCTCAGGCTGCGCGATTCCACTGAGGCTGGCCACGCGCTTGCCCTTGAGAAAGCGTAGCCCCTCCTGCACCCCGGTGAAGACATCCTCGAAATAGAGTGCGTGATGGACACACTCGATCACGGCCGCACGGGGATTGTGCTTGGCGATGCGTGCCCGCAGGGATGCGGTATCCCCATCGCTCTTGGTGATGAAGATCACGTTGGCACGGGAAAGGTGCTGTGGCGGCTCGCGCAAGGTTCCGCGAGGAAGCATGTGCTCATTGCCAAACGGCTGTTGCCGATCGATGAGCACCACGTCCATGCGGCGCCCCCGAAGTTTCCAATACTGGAAGCCATCATCGAGCAGGAGGATGTCGCATCCAAAGTGCTCCACCGCATAGCGGCCCGCCTTGACGCGGTCCTTGTCCACCAGCACCACGACGTCCTTGAGGTTGGAGGCCAGCATGTAGGGTTCATCGCCGGCTGTCTCGGAGTCCAGGAGCAGGTTCTTGCCATCCGAGACCACGCGGGGAGGCGTGGTGTCCGTCCTGAGCAGGAGCTTGTTGATCAGGCGTGAGCGCAATGGAGGCGGCTTGGAACGGTAACCTCGCGAAAGGATGGCCACCTTTCTCCCCTCATCCTGAAGCACACGGGCAAACTTCTCCACCACCGGCGTCTTGCCCGTGCCACCCACGGTCAGGTTTCCCACGGCAATGACCTGGATCCCCAGGGTGGTGTCGCGCAGGATGCGCACGTTGTAGAGGAAGCGCCTCAGCTTGATGATCAGCTCGAAGACCTTGGAAAGGCAGAAGAGGACGAAACGAAGAAGGGCAGCACGCTTCCCCTTGCGCTGCTCGAAGATGACCTCGAGAACGAAGGTTTCCGTGTTTTCAATCCAGCTCTGAATCGCCTCTCGCACGAGCCGCGGAGTCTGCCTGCACCCTCAACCAAGGGCAAGATTGGGAACCATTTGGCAGAGAAGTATCTGCGTCAGTCTGTGGCATCTGCGGATGTATCCGAAGAAAGCGCAGCTTCCAAAGCCTCCGTATCCTCGAGGGTATGGGCGGCGGAGACACTCAGCCTGAGTCGGGCCTTCCCGCGCGCTACCGTTGGATACCGGATGGCGGGAATCAAGAGCCCCTTTTCAAGGAACGACGCCCCTTCCTCCACGGCAGCCGCTTCATCACCCACGATCATGGGAATGATCGGACTTCGGACCACCCCCACTTCCCTATTGCAGCGGATAAGCAGGTTCTTGACCTCTTCCACCATGGCCCAGAGTCGGCTCCGCAGGGCTTCCCCTTCTTCCGATCTCACCAGTGCCACCGAGGCCGCAGCCGTCAGCGCAAGGGCCGGAGGTGGTGCGGTCGAGAAGACAAAGGATCTGGCCCGGTTGACCAGCAGGTCCACCAGCTCACGGCTCCCGCAGATGTAACCACCGGAAACACCCAGCGCCTTGCCAAGCGTCCCCATCTGAACCTCCACCCTGCCCTGCACTCCAAACTCCTCGACGAGACCGCTCCGTGACTTTCCAAAGAGTCCCGTCGCATGGGCCTCATCCAGCATCAGCCAGGCACCATACTTTTCCTTCAGGTCAACCAGGTTGATCAAGGGGGCCAGGTCCCCATCCATGCTGTAGACCGATTCCGCCACCACCAGGATACGGACCTTCTTGTCGGAGCTGCGCTTCGCATCCGCCCACTTCAGGTGCTTCTCCAGCTGGTTCAGGTCATTGTGGGCAAAGACTCGGAGAGTGGCGCCGGAATTCCTTGCTGCATCCACCAGGCAGGCGTGAACCAGCTTGTCGATGATCACCACATCGCCCTTTCCAACCAGGTTCGGCAGGGTTCCGATGGCGGCCGCAAAACCGGAGGAAAAGGAAAGGGCCGATTCCGTACCCTTCCAGTCGGCAAGCGCTCCCTCCAGGGCCAGATGAGGTGTCTGGTTGCCGCAGATCAACCGCGACGCGCCGGATCCCACGCCAAATTCCTCCACGGCCTCCACCGCCACCTGCTTCAGTTGATGGGAGTTCGCCAGTCCCAGGTAATCGTTGGAGGAGAAGTTGATCAGCTCCCGCCCATCGATGGAGACATGAGCCGACTGGGGCGTGTCGAGTGTCCGCAATACTCGTAGGAGACTCTGTTCCTCAAGGGCTTCCAGCTCAGGGCCGAGTTCCTCGTTCAGGTCATATGACTGATCTTCATCCATCAGGGCAAACCCAAGTCATGTCCACGGAAGCACCCGGCTATCAAGATTAAAGACCTGCCCCGACACCTGATCCATGCCCGCAAGGTACTCAACAAAGCCTGCCACCTGGACTGGATCACTCATCTTTCCAAGCAGGTTCGCCTTCCTCAGCTCCTCCTTTCGCTCATCCGACAGCCCCTCCAGCATGGCTGTGTCCATCAACCCGGGAACCACCACATTGGCGCGCACATTCCTTGCGCCTCCCTCCGCAGCCATGGACTGCGTCAGGCCGATCAGCCCCGCCTTGGCTGCGGCGTAGTTCGCCTGTCCCATGTGCCCAACAAGGGCACTGAAGGAGGAGATGTTGATGATGCTTCCGGAACGGGCCTTCATCATGTTGCGAAGGGCCAACTTCGAAACGCGCCATGCCCCCTTCAGACAGGCGTCGATTACGCGGTCCCAATCCTCTTCAGAAAGCTTGAACCCCAATCCATCGCGAATGACGGCGGCATTGTTCACCACGCAGTCCAGTGATCCTACCTCCAGAACCTTGCCCATGGTCTCATCCACGCTTTTGGAATCACTCACGTCCATGACGATGCCTGTGACCCCATCAGGGAATTCGGCGGGCCGACGCATCGTGGCGATCACTGCCCATCCTTTTTGGTGAAAGGCTTCCACAAGGGCACGCCCCAGTCCCCCTGCCGCACCTGTGATCAACACCCTGCGTGCTTCATCACTCATTCGATGGCCTCCTCGATCCATTCTCCGTCCACCATGACTTCATCTGGCCGCTTCACTTCATTCACCAACCACGACTCCACATCCCGAAGCCGGGGCTTCCCGGCCATCCAGACCGCATCCGCAAGGAAACCTTCTCCCAAGCCACCCGCCTTCTCCCCCACTCCAAGGGCACGTGCTCCATGAAGCGTTGCCATCTTGAGCACCTCGGACGGATCGACTCCTTGTTCCCTGTTGGAAAACCGCCTCATTTCCGTAAACAGGTTAAGCTCAAAGCAGCCGTCCTCGTCCGGCAACACACTGGCAAGGCTGTCGGTTCCAAGACATAGGTTTACGCCAGCCGCCCTCAATTCTTCGAATGGAAAGGGAACATGACCAAAGTAGGCATGGCAGGAGGGGCAATGCACCACCGAGGCTCCCGACTCCGCAAGCAGTTCCACATCCGCTTCACTCAGGTAATTGGCATGGGCCACCACGGTTTCCCTTCTCAGCATTCCCGACCGCGCCGCCAGGGCCACCGGCGATCCCTTGCCACAGTCGCTCATGCCCCTGCCAAATCCATACAGCGTTTCATAAAGCGCTCCTCTTGATTCGGTGAACATCAGGTGTTCATCCAGGCTCTCGGCCAGGTGTATGGTGCTTCGGACATCATGTTCCTCCATGGCATGGGCCACCGTCCGCATCAGGCCCTGCGCCGCCGCATAGACGGAATGGGGAGCAAGGCCAATCTCACCCCCCAGCTCCGCACGCAACCGCAGGGCCGCATCCACCAGTTCAACGGCCTGCGCACCGGCGATCAAACCGGTCATTTCCAGAAAGGAATGAACCCGAATGGGAAGTTCCTGCCTGAGGAGCGACAGATAGTTGAGGCTGGTCTCGATGTTGAGGACGGTGGTGACACCATTGCGAACCAACTGGTCGAGCCCCTTGTTCCACGAGGAAATCCACTCATGCGGAGTCCACTCGCTGCTTCGCATCAGGATCGACCTGACCCATGAGGCAAACGAATCGGGCGGTGGTATCTTTCCTCCAAGCTCCGTGAAGTCCAGATGGCAATGGGCATTGACCAGCCCCGGACAGAGGACGCCCTCCCCCAGGTCCTCCACATCCGACGACAGGTCCTTGAGATCCCGGAACCGGCCCACTTGCCGGATGATCCCTTCAGAAAAGAAAACCGCGCCGTCGTCAATGGGTGGTTCAACCACCGGGACAACGGCGCGGCTTCTGAGAATGCGTCCTGATTCAGACGACATCCGCCACGCTAGAGATTGGCGTCCTGCAGCTCCTGCTTGGCGCGTGCGCCCAGGGCATGGTTCTTGGCCTTCTCCTTGTTGTGGCGTTTGCGGATCTGCTGCTCAATCTTCTTGGTCACCAGATCAATCGCCGCATACATGTCAGATTCGTGATCCTCCGCGTAGAGGTCCGGGCCGGCCACGGCCAGGCGCATGGAACACTTAAAGGCATTCTCAGGGGCAATCGTCTTGTCATGCTCGATGATCACCTGAGCGGAGATGGCACGAGGATCGATATGCTCCAGTTTTTCGATGCGACCCCGGATATGGGATTCCAGGGCTTCGGTGAGGCTTAGGTTATGTGGTGTGATTACCAGGTTCATATGCTTGCCTATTATTTGTTTTGTTAGTGCCAACGACACAAAACCGTCCATGGGACGAAGAACGCCCCAAGGTAACATCAGGTGTCTTCCTACGGTCATGAATCGCTCGCAACCCATGGATAAGATGCCTTCCACATCCAAAGCGTTCAACATCGGAAACACTACTTTCATGATTCCTTTTTGTAGTCGAAAAACGCGCAACTTCGACGTCCTTGGGAATCCCAATCCTGCAAAGGAGGCGTTCCCGGAAGAGAAGTGAGCGTTGGAGGGGAGTCATCTGGGAAAAGATCGGCCTGTCAGGTGATCAACGCTTTACGAATCCTGCCAGGAACAACCCATCTTTTGCATCGTCAGGAACTTACAATTCCTTGAATCCAAAGATCCTGAAGGGCGAATAACCCATTCCCCGCCAGGCGGCATCCCCTTCCGCGTTCTTCGCCAGCCAGGAAACTTCGGAATAGGGGACTCCATTCTTTCGGAACCAGTCCTCAGCCTGGGACACCAACCCACGCCCCACTCCTTTTCCTCTCCAGCCTTCCTCCACCCAGCAGACGGGGATGTAGCCCACTATTCTTGAAACGGAAGCAGGCAGGTGACTCGGCACGATCTCGGCGAGGACACAGGCCACCCGGTCATCGTTGTCAATGGCAATCCAGGCATGACGGGTCACCCCGTCGAGGAACCGTCGGCTCCAATCCTCAAGTTCCGGCGACGCCTTGTCGGGCAGGCCGTCAATGTAGGGATCAGGCCAGCGACCCTTCATGAAGTTCCCGATCGCAACGCAGGCTTCCGCAATAAAGGGGACATCCCCTTCTTCCGCAGGCCGCATCTGCAGCTCGGGAGGCAGGCCGCTCATTTGGCTGCCGCCATCACCTTGACCTCAAGTGCTGCATAACGCTTGAGCATGCTGTTGTAGACCTCATGGGCCTCCATGTCGGGACTTGCTGCCAGAATGAAGGAAGGCGCGGATTCCATGATCTCGGCAAAGGACACGAACTTCCCCTCATCCACGCAACGCCACCCATGCAGGGCACGGTAGGCGGCTCCCAGCGAAGCGGAGTTGGGACGGGCCGCCGTGTAGACCTCGACACCAAACACGTCTGCGATCACCTGGAGGATGGCCTTGTTTGCGGAAGCACCGCCCGTTGCAAGGATCTGCTGGGCCTCGATTCCGATGTTACCACCATGCAACCGCATGGAAAGGAACTGTCCCTCCACCACGGCCCGGATCTCCGCTTCAGGGGGGAATGAATCCACGGCGGCGTCATGGGCATCAAAGCGGTTCTCGCCGGTGCTCAGGATGGGAGGCGTGATTTCCGGTTCCTTTCGATAGAAGCCGATTCGCCCCTCATTGCCCTTGGGTGTGGAAGCCATGGCAGCATCAAACTTCTCCCATGAGCCGTCGGCAGCGCGGTTCCGGATGTCCTCACGGGTCATGGAACCGTTCTTGTAGCAGACCAGCGCCATGTAGCCGTCGGGATCAATCGGGTTGGCAAAGATGTGTCCCTCGGATGCCGAGGGCTTCGGCTCGGATAGGGCGGCGAACACCGTATCGCTGGTGCCAAGACTGATGGCGATCTCTCCCGCCCGCCTCAGTCCGAGACCGGCCAGGCTGCAGGGATTATCACCCGAGCAGGCAATCACCCGGCAGGAGGGATCAAACCCATAACGCTCAACGTGGTAGTTGTGGATCCCTCCGACATCCGCGTGGGAAGGCACCACCTCACCCAGCTTGTCCGCCAGTCCGGGAGCCGTCGCCTCGACGGCGACAGGCGCCCAGGTTTTGGAACGGATGTCCATGAGGTTCATGCCCGCTCCATCGCTGTAGTCGATCCCGGCATAGGCCCCCGTGAAGAGACAGGCGACAAAGGAACTGACCAGCGAGATGCGCTCCGTGTTCTCATAGCCTTCCTTTTTCTCGACCGCGACCTTGGCAATCTGGTTTCCGGTAAAGCGCTCGTAGGCCCGCGACCCGGTCAGGTCCGCCACCGCCTGCGGTCCACCCAGTTTCTCCTCGAGCGCTTTGCACTGGGCCGAGGTGCTGGAATCCATCCAGATCGGGGAATCCGCGATGGCAAAGGCGTCTGCTAGCTGGGACTCAAGGGATTCCGCGGGAGCAAGATTCCTGAGGATCCCGGAAGCACCCTTCTTCCAGTAGACACTGCCATGCTGGTGACCGGATCCGGAGATCGCCTTCACGCGGCCAAACTCAAATCCCGCCTCCTTCATCCTGCCCAGCAGCAGATCCATCGCCGCCACCCAGAGCAAGGTCGGCGAGGTGACGGTCAGCCCGTCCTCACCGTGATGGACACCGGCAGTGGTGTTGAACTGGGGAAGATCCTTTTCAAAGTTGAGCGCCAGCTCGAAGACCACGTTGAGTTCGGCATCCACGGCGGTGGCCTTGAGGCTCTGGGTACTGGAATCGAGTCCTAGGAATAGAGGTGATGACATGTCTTGCTTGCGGTTGAGAACGGAATGCGCGGTTTACCATGAGGCTTTCGAGCAAACCAGTTTCAACTCGCTTGAAATCCGGGCGCCCTGCGGACAGATTGGCACCCGAATGAAGCAGCTCGGCATCCTCCTCATCCGTTTCTACCAGCGGTTCATCTCCCCGATGATCGTGGCGTTGAATGGCGGACGTGGCTGCTGCCGCTTTGAACCCAGCTGTTCCCAATACGCCATCGAGGCACTGCAAATCCACGGATTCTTCAAGGGATGCTGGCTCGCCTTCAAGCGCATCCTCCGATGCAACCCCTGGGGCCCCTCAGGCGAAGATCCCGTGCCTGAAAAGATTAGCTCAGACATCCCGCCTGCAAGTTGAAGGAGCGTCCGACCCCGGTTCAAAATACCACAGATTCAGGGAACCCACAGATTGGAATTCGGGCACTTCTACCCTTCGGCTTGCCCACCCGCAGCTGAATCTGATTAGTCAGGAAACACTTCGAGATTGTTCTCATCCAAAATGACACGAAAAGCCCGATAGGGACGATCACTTGAGGGAGGACTACTCCACCACTCAATCATGAATACCTTCTTACCCTCGAGATGTTGGACCCGGTCCGGCAAATCGGTTCGTGAAGTCCAATAGGCCTCCCAAACATCTGAAATCCTAACAATCCATTCCAGAGCCTTCCTTTCCTCTTCTGGGCTTTCAGCACTCTCAAAGCAATGAATCAGAACACGGTGTTTAACATCGTCATAAAAGGGATACTGGACAACAAACAGCGTAACGAAAGGCGCCAAATAAACCACCGGTCTCAACCACCTCCATTCCCTTCCCTGCATTCGAGATCCAACAATCCAAGCCAACGTCCCAATCAAGACACCGAAAAAAAGCAGCATGACCGCCACAACAACAAAGAACGATCGACAAAAAAGATCTATTAGGAAACTGATGATTGGAGCAGCCAACAATCCCCAAACAACAAGGGTTAGGATCAGCCGCGCCGTAGTGCTGCAGTAGTTTGGTTTCCAGGTAATCTGATCCATCAAAAACTCTGTGCCTCTCTGTGTCCTCTATGGTGAATCAATTCCCCCCAAAAAAACTCAAAGGTGCTTCTTCACAAAGGCCATGGCCTCGTCGGCACCTCCGGCACCGGCTCCTGCCACGTTGTGCTTACCATCCTTGATGATCACCATCTCCACTTCGACACCAGCCTTCTTCAGTTCCTTCTGAAGGCGCCTTCCGTGCTCGACCGGCACCACGTCGTCGGCATCGCCATGCACGATCATGATGGGCGGGTCATCCTTGCTGACAAAGCTGATGGGCGACACGGTCTTCATCGCTTTCGCGTCCATCTTCTCCACAGGTGTTCCAGGTTCTGAACCGACCAACTGCCGATAGGCGGGATGTCTGTGCTCGATCTCCTTCAGCAATGACCAGTCCGTGGGCCCGGCAAAACCGACGGCACACTGGACGCGGGAGGAATGCCGTTCCACCGGGTCCTTGCTGTCGGCCTTAGCCTTGTCGCCGTGCAGTCCCACATAGAGGGAGAGATGTCCGCCCGCGGATCCCCCGGTTACCCCGATCCGCTTGGGATCCAGATTCCATTCCTTGGCCTTGTGGCGGACAAACTGGATGGCATGCAGGCAGTCGTTCACCTGGGCGGGATGGGGTTTCACGTCCGTGAAGCGATACTCCACCGAGACGACGGAAAAGACCTTTTCATCGACGCCCTTCCGCAGCCACTGGGGAATCCGGTTCTTGGATCCTGCCCGCCAACCACCTCCATGGATGTAGACCATGACCGGCATGGGAGAGTCCGACTCCACAAGATAGGCGTCCACAGCCTGAGCCTTGTCGGCATCGTCATAGGCCACATCCCTGTGGGTGGGTGCAGGGTTCTGCGCAAGCAGTGGAAGGGCGATGAGAAGACAAAGACCAGCCAGCCGAAAGGGGTGTTTCATGTGGGCAATCTAGGTGGGAACAAAGGAGCAGACAATGGCTTTTGGACTAGCGGTTCGCATCCACGCCAAACGCGTATTCTTCTACCACCTTTCCTCCGATGAGGTGCTCCTGAATGATGCGCTCCAACACCTCGGGGGTACAGGAGTGGTACCAGGTCCGGTCCGGATAAACCAGGGCCACAGGCCCCTTCAGGCAGACCTGCAGACAGTTGGCCTTGGTGCGGAAAATCTTCCCCCCGGCACCCACCAGGCCGAGTTCCTTGAGCCGGTTCTTGAGGTAGTCCCAGGACTGCAGGCCCAGTTCCTTGTCACAGCACTTGGGCTTGGTCTGGTCGGCGCAGAGAAGGATATGCCGCTCGAAGCTGGATCCACCCAACTGGGCGAGCACACCATCGAGTTCGACCATCGAGGAGGTTTCGTCGGCCATCCCTGTTACTTCTTGAAGAACGCCTTCACCTTGGGCTCTCCCTTGAGCCAGCCGAGGGATACCAGGAAGCGGTCCATTTCCTCAACCGTCCTGGTGAAGTATTCAGGCCCCTTGCTCTGGTTGAAGAACCCATGGGCCTGGCCTTCATAGAGAAAAAGTTCCGAACGGGAACCCGCCTCCTTCATTCGCTTCTGAAAGCGCTCGGCCGTCGAGACCGGGATCAGGGGATCCTTGGTTCCGAGGAAGACCACCGCCGGAGGCATGCCCTTGTGGATGTTGTGGGCCGGGGAGATCTCCTTGTAGCGATCCTTGACCCGGGAGTGCGCCCAACCGCCATCAGGGCCGTTGTCATAGACCGGATTGAACAGCACCAGCGCATCTGGAACACAACTCACCGAGGTATCTTCACCCTCCTCATTCAGCCCCGGGACCGTGGCGGTGGCGCTGGCCACGTGTCCTCCTGCGGATCCTCCGCCCGCAGCAAGGCGATTGGGATCAATCCCCAGTTCCTTCGCGTGGCTCCGGATCCAGCGAACCGCCGACTTGCCATCCGCCACGCAGTCGTAGGGAGAAGTCTTGTGGCGACTGGCCACGCGGTATTCCGCCGTGATGGCGACCATGCCCCTGGAGGCAAGGTAATTGGCATGGGGCTCAAACTGGGAAGGGGTTCCACCATTCCAGCCGCCCCCGAAGAAGAAGACGATGGCCGGCCGGGAGTCACCAGCCTTCCAGCCCTTTGGCTTGAAGACATGAAGGTGGAGTTTGTCCTGGGGAGTCTCCTTGAAGAGGACCTTGTCCGCCCCATCCAGCTTGAAGGACTGAGGACCCGAATCCTTCTTCTTCTTTTTCTCAGCAGCGCCAGCGAACTGGACGGCAAGAATCAGACACAGGGCCAGCCCCGGGATCAGGGACCTTTTCAACAAGGTGGAGTACATGCCCCAATGGTTGCGAAGCGACGGGCAACCGCAAGCCCGATTTTCACACTGGAATCGAAGAAGCCTATTTCAAGGCCGCCTCGATCGCCTTGACCACCTCATCCGATTCAGGATCGGTGGAGGGCTCAAAGCGCTTCAGTACCTTGCCATCCTTGCCCACGAGGAACTTGGCAAAGTTCCAGCCGATATTGCCCGGGAAGGGAGATCCCTCGCCTGCCAGCTCCTTGTAGAGCGGGTGACGGCCAGAGCCATTGACCTCGATCTTGGAAAACATGGGAAAGGACACGCCGTAGTTCTTTTTGCAGAACTGTTGGATCTCCGTATTCGATCCCGGCTCCTGGCTTCCGAACTGGTTGCAGGGGAACCCCAGGACCACCAGCCCCTTTTCAGAGTATTTCTTGTAGAGGGCTTCGAGGCCTTCGTATTGCGGTGTCAGTCCGCATTCGGAGGCCACATTGACGATGAGCAAGGCCTTGCCCTTGAAGTCCACGAGCGCCTTTTCGTTGCCCTGGATGTCCTTCACCTTGAGGTTGTGGATGCCGTCCGCCATGGCCGAAACACTCCCAACCAGAAGCGCGGCCATCAAGAAAGATTGGATACTTTGGAACATGGAACGTCTTCTTACATCGGGACGCGTGACTGTCAAGGCGCGGACTTAAGTCTCCCGGGAGACCGACTCCAAGCTTGTTCCGCCTGAGGGATTTACCTAGCTTGAATCGCAGTGATCACGTTCCTGAGACTCGTGGGTGCAATGAACGCCGCCATCTGGTTTGGTTCGGTGGTGTTCTTCACCCTCGTGGTCTGGCCGGCATTCGACACAGCCTCGATGATCCATCTCCTCGGACGAGGCGGCCATACCCAAGCCGCTGGACTGATCCTGATGGAGCGCTACTTCATCCTGCACCTGGTCTGTTGCTGCATCGCCTTGTTTCAGCTGGGCGTGGAATGGCTCTATACCGGAAAGCCCGTCAACAAGCTGAACCTCTACATCCTCGTCGGCGCCCTGGCCCTTTCCCTCGTGGGCAGAACCGTACTCCAGCCCAACATGTCCGAGGAACACCTGGCCCGCGTCTCGTCGAGCCATACCGAGCAGGAGCGCAGGGAGGCCCACCGCTCCTACCGGATCCTCTTCATGGTCACCCAGACCGCCAACGTCCTCCTTTTGGGCGCCACCGGCACCTTCACCTGGAGGATGTTCCAGCCCGCCAGCCAACCCCGGTTCTCCGCCTCCCGATTTAGAGGTTGACTTTTTCGCGGATAAAATTGAAATCCTGCAGACTTGTAAGGGATTTCCAGCGCGGGAGTTTATCATGCTATCGGACGACCGGCCCTCTAATCTGAGCATCCAGAATTATGGAAATCAGAGGGATCAAAGGGGGCAAAACAACAAGAGGACCTCAAACGAGGAGACCATCAAGCTCGAGAAGATCCAGATCGAGCGCAAGAGCTTTGTCATCGCCCTCAAGGAGAATGCCCGCGGGCGCTTCATGAGGATCACCGAGGACGTCGGCGGACGTCGGGATACCGTCATTGTCCCTTCCACCGGGCTTGAGGAGTTTCGCGATGTGATCGAGGCCATGGTGGAGGCCAATGACGACCACGACGCACGTCAGGCCGAGGCCGAGAACAAATGCGACTGACGCGGCAAGGCCGCTGCCAGGGAGAGAAGGTGGGGACCTTCCAGCGCCGCCAGGGAGGCGGAGTTCCAAGCAAGGATCAACTCGATACGGACGGGTTCTGCTCAGGCTCGAACTTGATGCGCTTGGCGTCGCCCCAAAGTCCTTCCAGGTCGAACTTGTCCCGAACATCCCTGCGCATCACGTGCACGATGAAATCAAAGTAATCGAGGACGATCCAGGCATGGGATGCCTTCTCCATCAGGTGAACCTTGGTCTCACATTCCTCCCGCATGCCACGCTCGATCTCATCGGCAATGGCCCTGACCTGGGGATCACTGTTGCCCGATGCGATGACAAAGTAGTCCGTGATCGAGGACACCTCACGCATGTCGAGAATCGTGATGTTCTCCGCCTTCTTGTCGTCCGCGAACCCGGCGCACTTCAATACCAGTTCCCTGATTTCCATCGCCGGAAGGGTGACCCAAAGCGGTTCAGAGATAAAGGCGTTTGTTCCGGATCGCCTCCTCGACCGGCGCAGGAACCAGCTGCCGGATGCTTTTTCCGAGCCGGATCCGCTCCCGGACCATGGTCGACGAGACCCCGAAGGGAATACCCTTGAGCACCTTGCCACGGAAGGGTTCCGGCAGGGTGAGATCGGCATTTCCAGGGCGGTCCACGATAAGGAATTCCACCATGCGAGAAAGTTCATCGGCCTCCTTCCACTGGGCCAGTTGATCGACGTGGTCGGCCCCTATGAGAAAGAAAAGCTCCGCATCCGGGAACCTACTGGTCACATGCCGAAGGGTGTCGATCGTGTAGGAAACCCCTCCCCGCTCCACCTCAAAGAGGTCCAGTTCCCAGTTGGGATGACCGGCGAGGGCCAGTCTCAACAGGCGAAGCCTTGCCTCGGTGGGAGCATGGGTCGGCCGATCCTTGAAGGGCGACTGGGCCGCCGGAATGAAGAAGAACCGGTCGAGGTGAAGCTGCTCACACGCCGACTGCGCCACCAGCAGATGTCCGCTGTGGACGGGGTCGAAGGATCCACCAAAGAGTCCGATTCGCATGGGCAGCAGGGTTGACCACGGATCAACAGGCAGGACTTTCCACGGTTTGGCCCGCTTTTTCCAGATCTTCCGCCCCGGGTTCGAGGGCTCCCTTGACCTTCGGCCACATCAACCAGGCCTCGACGATCATCCAGATCTCCAGGGCGATGGTGGCAATTCCGATGAACACCACCAGCCAATTGCCCTGCTCGATCCAGCTCTTGTCCCCGCCCGTTCCGAAGAACAGCTGCAGGCTCATCGCCAACATAGGCATGATCAGCATGAAGATCATCGGGATGACGATGAACCAGACGGGCTTGCTTCGCCGCCAAAGGTAGAAACCGATCACCATCAATGCCAACCCGGCCAGAAGCTGGTTGGTGGCACCAAAGAGGGGCCAAAGGATGAGGCCGCCCTTTCCGGCCGTGGCCCAGGTCCACTCCGCCTGTCCCGGCGCCTTGGCCACCGCCACCACCGTGGCAAGCACCACCGCAAAGATCGTCGCACCATGCTTGTTCTCCAGCCAGGAAAAGGCATGGGCGGGCCGGCCCTGTGATGGCGCAGCATTGGCCTTCCCTTCACCCAGCGTCCTCGCCAGTTCCTGGACAACGTAACGCTGAAGTCTGCAAGCGGTGTCGAGGGTCGTGCCTGCAAACGAGGCCACCAACACCCCCATCAGGGCCAGCGACACCGACTTGGAAAGCCCAAGTGCCATCAGGAAGTTTGCAGAACCATCCACAAAGGCACCCACCTTCGCACCCAGCGAACCGGCCGCACCCCACGAGGCATACCGCGCGGCAAAGGCTTCCGTGCCGGTCAGGAACTGTCCGCCCACTTCGGTTCCAAGCCCGAGCCCGGCCGCGCAGGCGAGGATCACCAGTGTCGCAAGAAAGCCTTCGGTCAGCATGCTACCATAGCCAACAAACCGTGCATCGGTCTCCGTCTTGATCTGCTTGCTTGAGGTCCCACTGCTGACGAGGCAATGGAATCCACTGCAGGCACCACAGGCGATGGTGATGAAGAGGAAGGGAAAGATGAAGGGAGCACCCTCGGGATGAAGATTGAAGGCCGGCGCCACAATCTCCAATGGCGGACGTGCGGTCGAAGCCGCCGCTCCAGCCAGGTCCGGATTCCACTCGCTGAGCGGAACGCCTCCCATGAAGGCTGCTGCGAAGAGCCCGATGACAATGAGGCCAAGAGCAGAAATAAGCTGGAGGGAATTGATGTAGTCGCGGGGCTGGAGGAGCAGCCAGACGGGAAGAACCGAGGCCACGTAGGAATAGGCCAGCAGGATCATCACCCACGTCACGATTTTCATGTCTGCAAGAAAGGCATTGATCTGCCCCAGCATTCCCACGTTTCCAAAGATCACCGTGAGATACATGACCACCAGGGCGATGATGGATGGAACAAGCAGGTTGGCACCGTTCTTGTGAAGCAGCACACCAATGCCGACTGCGATCGGAATCTGGATCAGGCAGGGAAAGATGGCAGCCGGGTACTGCTTGAAGACCGCGGCGATCACCAGTCCGAAGATCGCCAGCACGATGGTGAGCGCCATGAAGAGCACCAGGAGGAACAGCAGCCGCACGCGCCGGTTCATCACCCTCCCCGCAATGTCACCCACGGTCTGGCCGTTGTTGCGCATGCTCACGACCAACGAGCCAAAGTCATGGACCGCGCCGATGAAAATGCTTCCCAGCACGACCCAGAGGAGCGCCGGCACCCATCCCCACATGATCGCGATGGCGGGCCCGACGATGGGACCGGTTCCGGCGATCGAGGTGAAGTGGTGACCAAAGACGACTCCCTTGGATGTGGGAACGTAATCCACCCCGTCCTTGAGTCTTTCCGATGGGCAGACGGCCTCGGCGGACAGTTTGAAAATCTTTCCACCCAACCAGCGTCCATAGGTCTGGTAGGCCACGATGAAGCCGGCACCAGCCAGCAACGCAATCAACAAGGTCTGCATAGGAGAAAAAAGGTGTTCCCGTCATCACACCCGAAAGCCACGGGAAAAACAAGGGTTCGCACAAATAGGCGTACGAGTATCCTTTTTGGACAGGAAACTTGAAGGCAGGGAAAATGCCGCCTCTTGAAAGAGGCCTCAGCTGTAGAACTGCTGCCAGTTCTCGACGGTAGCGGGATGCACCTCGACCCAGTGACCGGGGGAGACTTCCTTCCACTGCCCCGGCTGATCCTTGTATTCCTCGGGGAATTCCAGCCAACTGCGCTCAGCAAAGGCGCAACCCTTGGGCGGATTGAGCGGCGAGGGTGGATCACCCTTGAGCATCAGCCTCTTTCGCTCACGCTCGGTCTTCGGGTCCGGCCGGGGAACCGCACTGAGCAGCGCGCGGGTGTAGGCATGGACCGGGTTCTCCATGACCTCCACCGCCTCTCCCAGTTCCACCAGCTTGCCCAGATACATAACGGCAATCCGGTCGGAGATGTGCTTCACCACGGAAAGGTCATGTGAAATGAAGATCAGCGTCAGGCCCATGTCACGGCAAAGATCCTCGAGCAGATTGATGACCTGCGCCTGGATGGAGACATCGAGTGCAGAGACCGGTTCATCCGCGACGATCAGCTTGGGCTCGACCGCAAGGGCACGCGCGATCGCGATGCGCTGCCGCTGTCCACCCGAGAACTCATGCGGATACTTCCGCATCGCCTTCCGGGCCAGCCCCACCCTTTCCATCAGGTCCGCCACCCGTGAAGGCATGACCCGGGACTCAATGTCCTTATGCGTGGTCAGCGCCTCCGCAAGCGTATCATAGACCGACATGCGTGGATTCAAGGATGCATAGGGGTCCTGAAAGATCATCTGAAACTCCGAACGGGTTCGTCGCAATTCATCCGGCCGCATGGAAGTCAGGTCCATGCCGTCGAGGATGACCTTGCCATAGGTGGGGGGGATCAATTGAAGGATGGAACGTCCCAGGGTCGACTTGCCACATCCGGACTCACCCACCAGACCGAGGATCTCACCCTTCTTCAATTCGAGCGAAACCCCATCCACCGCCTTCACCTCACCCACCCTCTTGCGCAGGAGGATGCCCTTTTCCACAGGAAACCAGGTCCTGAGTTCTTCGACTTTGAGAAAGGCTTCAGGCATGGATCAGATATAGTCCTCGTAGTTCTTGACCGTCGCAGGATGCACCTCGACCCAGTGCCCATCGCTGACCTCCTTGAAGACGCCCGGGTGAACGGCCTGCTCCTGCGTGAATTCCAGAGAACTCCTTGGGGCAAAGGCACAGCCGACAGGGGGAAGGGTCATGTCAGGAGGGGAACCCGGAATGGTCTTGAGCCGTGCCCCCTTGGTCTGGTTGCCTGGAATCGATTCCTTCAGGCCTATGGTGTAGGCGTGCAGGCTTTCGTAAAAGACCTGGTCGGCCGTCCCTTTCTCCACAATCTGGCCGGCATACATGACGTTCACCCTGTCACAGAATCCCGCCACCACACCAAGGTCATGCGTGATCAGGATCACGGACATTCCCCGCTCCGCCTGCAATTTTCGGATCAGGTCCATGATCTGGGCCTGTACTGTCACATCCAGCGCCGTGGTGGGCTCGTCGGCAATGAGCAGTTCCGGACGCGTGATCAACGCCATGGCAATCATGACGCGTTGGCGCATGCCTCCTGAGAATTCGTGAGGGAAGCTCCTGATCCGGTTGCGCGCATCCGGCACTCCGACCTCATCCAGCGCCTCCAGTGCCCGCCTCGCCGCGGCATCCTGGCTCAGGCCCTCATGGATCTCAAGCGGCTCCATGAGCTGCTTCTCGATTCGCATGTAGGGATTCAGGGAGGTCATCGGATCCTGAAAGATCATGCTCACCCGCTTGCCGCGAATCTTGCGGATCTCCTCATCGCTCATCTTCAGGAGATCCTTGCCGTCGAAGTAGGCCCTTCCCGACTCGATCCTTCCTGGAGGCTGGGGAATCAGGTTCATCAACGCGTAGCAGGAAACGGATTTCCCGGAACCGGATTCCCCTACGATCCCGACTGTCTCGCCCTTCTCAAGGTCGAAGGAGATGCCGTTGACGGCATGCACCACCCCATTGCGGGTATCAAACCGCACCTTCAGGTCCTGGACGGAAAGCAGTGGCATCAGGTCAATCCTTTGAAGCACGGACATCTAGGGCGTCACGCAACCCATCACCTAGAAAGTTCAGACAGAAAAGCGTCATGGCCATCGCCCCTCCCGGGAAGAAGAGCAGCCAAGGAAACTCCTCCATGGCATCCGCGCCCTCCTTGATCAGCGCCCCCCATGAGGTCGCAGGCGCTTGGACACCCAGTCCAAGGAAGCTCAGTACCGCCTCGAGGAGCATCACCGCAGGCACGGTCAGGGTGGCGTAGACGATCACCGGCCCCACCACATTGGGGATCATGTGACGGAAAATGATCCGCCCGGTCGGAATCCCAAGCGCACGGGCCGCCTCCACGAAGTCCTCCTTCTTGATCGAGATCACCTGCCCCCGGACAATCCGCGCCATCGTCAGCCATTCCACGGCACCAATGGCCAGAAAGATGAGAAACAGGGACCGCTCGAAATAGACCATCAGGAGAATGACGAAGATGATGAAGGGGATGGTGTAGAGGATGTCGACGATGCGCATCATGATCGCATCCACCTTGCCCCCGACATAGCCCGACACAGTTCCGTAGGTCACCCCGATGACCAGTGAGACAAAGGTGGCGACCAGTCCGACCATCAGGGAAATCCGTCCGCCATACAGGACCCTTGCGAACATGTCACGGCCCAGCACATCCGTTCCGAACCAATGCTCGGCGGAAGGCGGTTTCGCCCCCATGTCGAGATTCGTCACTTCATGGGGCTGAGCCGCCCAGATGCCTGCGACACACACCAGTCCCAGAATCAGGACCATGATGCCACCAAGCAGCGCCAACCGGTTCTTGATGAGCCTATACCAGGAATCTTCCCAGAGAGAGGAACCCTTCTCGATCTTCTCAAGATCGACCAACTGGCCGGATGGACTGGAACTTGAAGAGGCGCTCATGGAACTATTCGAATCGCAGTCTTGGGTTGAGCCAGACGAGGACCACGTCGACGACCAGGTTCAGGAAAATGATCAGAAGGGAGAAAACCAGCACCGTTCCCATCAGGAGGGAGTCGTCACGATTGACGGCGGCAAGAATGAAGAAACGTCCCAGGCCCGGCACCTGGAAGATCGTTTCCACCACAAAGGAACCCGAGAGCAGGCTGGCCATCGCAGGACCCAGGAACGAGATCACGGGACGGATTCCACCACGGAAGGCGTGCTTCACCACCACATCCTTTTCACTGACGCCCTTGGCGCGGGCCGTGCGGACGAAATCCAATCCCAACACCTCAAGCATCCCCCCACGGGTCAGGCGTGCGACATAGGCCGCATAATAGATGCCCAGGGTCAGCGCAGGCAGGACCCGGTCGCTGGGAAAGAACCAGCCATTGGCGTTGTACCAACCGAGATGAACGGCAAAGACCAGCACCAGCACCGGCCCCAACACGAAATTCGGAACGCAGATCCCCCCCATGGCGAGCGACATCGGACCGTAGTCCACGATCGAGTTGGGGCGGCTTGAAGCCAACATGCCCGCGGTTCCACCCAGGATCAGGGCGATCATGAGGGCCCACATTCCAAGCTCCAGGGAAACCGGGAAGGCTGTGCCGATCAGTTCATTGACCGATCGCTGGGAATATTTGGTGGAGGGTCCAAGGTCTCCCCTGAGAACATTTTTCAGCCAGATGAAGTATTGAACCGTGGCGGGCTTGTCCAGGTGGTAGTAGGCCTCCAGCTGCTGCTTGATCTCCTCAGGCACCTTCTTCTCCCGGTCAAACGGACCACCGGGAGCACTCTTCATCATCGTGAAGGTGATGATTGAAATCACCAGAAGGACCGGGATGGTCTGCAACAATCGACTGATGATGAAACGAAGCATGGAGACTCAGGGATGACTATTCTTCCTCTTCGAAATAGACGTACTTGTAGGGATGGTGATCCAGCAGGTTCGGATACCAGCCCTTGATCCGGTGATCGAGCAGGTAGGTCGACATGTAGTAGTAGATGGGCATGATCGGCGATTCCTCAAGAAGCAGCTTCTCCGCCTCCTGGAACACCGCATACCGCTTCTCCGTGTCCACCGTGGCCTCAGCCTTGGCAATGAGGGCATCGTACTCGGGATTGGCCCAGCCTGAATTGTTGTTTCCATTGTGCCCCGTGTAGAGTTCGAGGAACGTGTTGGGATCCACGTAATCCCCGATCCAGCCGAAACGGACCATCTCGAAATCACCCTGCGTCTTGGAGGAAAGGTAGACCTTCCACTCCTGATTCTTCAAACCCACGTCGATGCCAAGATTCTTCTTCCACATCTGCTGGATTGCCTCGGCGATCGTCTTGTGGCTCTCCAGCGTGTTGTAGAGGATCTCATACACGGGAAATCCCTCTCCATTGGGATAGCCCGCCTCCGCAAGCAACTCCTTTGCCCGCTCCACATCGTAGGTCAGTTTGTGCTCAGAGTTGTATCCCGCGCAGTTGGGAGGGACGAATGAAAAGGCGGGAACCTCCCCTCCCCCCGTGATCGCCCTCGTGATGGCTTCGCGGTCGATGCTGAGGTTGAGGGCCTGGCGGACCCTCTTGTCCTTCAACGCAGGGAGCTTGGTGTTGAACATGTAGTGATAGGTCCCCAGATAAGGAGCCACGAGGAGGTCCGGATGCCCTTCCCTGATGTATTGGGGAATCTTGGGCAAAGGCAGCTTGTTGGTCCTGTGGATCTGCCCCGCCCTGAAGGCACGCTCCTCGGTGTCCAGGTTCTCGATCGGATAAAAGTAGATCTTCTTCAGCTTCACCCGGTCGGCATCCCAATAATGCGGGTTCTTACGGACGACCAGCACGTGGTTGACCACCCATTCCTCAAGGACGAAGGGACCATTCCCCACAAAATTGCCCGGACGGGTCCAACGGTTGTTCCGTGAGTCAAAATCCCCGTGCTTCATCACGGTCTTGACCGGGACAGGAAAGAACGAATGGTGGTTCAACAGCGAAAGAAAGTACGAGATCGGGCTCTCCAGGGTGACTTCAAAGGTCTTGTCGTCCAGGGCCTTGAAACCAACATCCTCCCACTCCACCTCGCCCTTCTCCCCCTTGGCCCTTTCCACCTCGCTCTGGAAGTATTTCTCCGCATTCTTGGCGACATACAGCATCTGGGCGTACTCATTCGCCAGCTTGGGCTGCAGCGCCCGCTTGAAGGAGAGTTCAAAATCCCCGGCGGTCACGGGTGATCCATCAGACCAGTGGGCATCCCTGAGATGAAACGTGTAGACCCTGCCGCCCTCGGAAATATCCCAGGATTCCGCGACACCTGGAACTGGAGCAAGCGTCTCAGGATCCTCACTGACCAGCCCCTCGAAAACCGCCAGCTGGATGTGGAACTCCTGGACGCCTGTGGTGATGTGGGGATCGATTTCAGCCGGCTCCGTGCCGTTTCCGATGTGGAGGATCTGATTCTTCGCACCATCGTCCGCCTTGCTGGGGCGATCTCCAAACCCGGACAGCACCCACAGAACCAAGGCACCTCCGCAAAGGAAGACCAGTCCCGCCAGCACTGTTTTGAAAAAGTCAGATTGACCCATACCGATTGAGAATCCCTCAGGTCGTAGAGTTGACGCATAGGAGTAATGCAATTCCAATGCTCAGGCAAGGTTCGGAGCACCCACAATTCCACGCCATGCCGAAGGAACAGCTTTTCCTTGAGTTTGTACCTCACCGGTCCATCTTCCGCCCCTGTATCCAGTATGGACCCAGACAAGCCCCAAATCCTCCAGCATCTGAGAACACTTGCCGCCTGCTCGATCGCAGTGTTCTGGGCCGCATGCGGGGGCTCCTCCGGACCACCGGAAGAAGCGGTGCCCCAAACGCCCACCGCCGAGACCGTCGGGCCCCCAGCCCAGGCAACGATCGAGACAAATCCTCCAGCAAGGCCAACCACCGTCACCGCTGAGAAGGCCGCCCCTGCCCCGCTGGCCGTCCCCGAACCCGAGCCCCCAGCCCCACCTCCTGCCGCTTCAAAAGCTCCTGGGAAGCCAGTTGCCACACAGACACAGGTCGCCTCAATCCCCAAGCCCAAACCTCCGACCCTTCAAGTGGAGAAAATGGTCAGGGTAGCCGAGGAGAGTCCACAGGCGCCCGAACACCGGATCGAGGATGTCAGAAAACTGGCCGAGGCCGGCGACGCCAAATCACAATTTGAGTATGGCATCATCCTTTTCGATTCCCGTGAGATCGAGGCCACGGCGGAGGAAGGCATTGCCTGGCTTGAGAAGGCGGCCGGCCAGGGATTCACACCCGCCATGTCGGAACTGGCATCCATCTACCTGGAGGGAAGGCGCATCGAACCGGACGCCACGGCCGCGCTCGTCTGGAGCCGCCAACTCGCCGATCTCGGCGACGCGGAAGGCATGTATCAGCTGAGCCTGATCTATTCCCTCGGGCTGGATGGCGAAAGCGATCCGGAACAGGGAGTGCTCTGGCTCCAGAAGGCAGCTGAGAACAAACTGCCCAAGGCAATGCGCGATCTCGGACAGCTCTATCTCCGGGGACAACGGGTGGAGAAGGACCTCGAGAAGGCCCGAGCACTCCACGCGGCGGCGGCGGAAGCAGGCGACGCGGAGGCCGCTTTTTTGCTCGGAGCGCTCTATCATCAGGGAGACAAGCTCAAGGCCGATCCGGCTGAAGCCTTTCGTTGGACACAGGTGGCTGCGGAGGCCGGTCATGTGGAGGCCATGCACAACCTGGGTGCCTTTCACAGCCTTGGCTCAGGCGTCAAGATGGACCACAAATCCGCCTTTGAATGGTATCTCAAGGCGGCGAGAAAGGGCTTTCCCAAATCCCAGGCCATGGTGGGGGCCAGCCATGCATCCGGAAAAGGCACGGAGAAGGATTACGAAAAGGCCATTTACTGGCTGACCCTGGCGGCCCGCCAACACGAGCCATCAGCCCTGTACAACCTGGGGGTCCTCTACGAACAGGGGAAAGGTGTGGAGCGCGATTTTTCAGAAGCCTACAAGCTCTACGAACGAGCCAAATCACTTGGAAATGCCAGCGCCGCAAAACAACTCCGCAATCCCGGGATCGACTTCGAGGAGATCCGCACCAAGGCGGAAGCCGGGGATGCCAACGCCCAGTTCAACCTCGCCAACCTCCACGTACTCGGACGCGGCGTGGAGACCAACTCGCGTGAAAGCTTCCGTTGGTACCTGAAGGCTGCCGAGCAGGGCCACGCCAAGGCACAGCTCAACACCGGCATCGCCTATGGCGAGGGATTCGGGGTCACGCAGGATACGAAAAAGTCCATCGAATGGTTTGAGGCAGCCGCCAGCCAGGGCAACGCGGATGCCCAGCACAATGTCGGCATCATGTATCTGACGGGGCGCAGCGTGGAAAAGGATCTCAAGAAGGCCCTGTCCTACTTTGAGAGGGCCGCCGACAAGGGAGTCCCCGACGCCATGTACAACAAGGCGATCCTTCTCGAGGGGGACCATGGGCTTCCAGCGGATCCCGAGGCGGCCTTTGACGCACTCAAGCAGGCTGCCGCCCTTGGCCATCTGTCCGCCCAGTTCGGGCTGGGCGTGAAATACTATTCCGGCGACACCACACGGCAGGATCTCAAGGAGGCCTTCCGCTGGTTCCTGACCGCGGCCAATGCCGGCCACCCGGATGCCCAGTACAACGTCGGCCTTCTCTATCTCAAGGGACATGGCGTCCGCCGGGATCTGGTTGAGGCCTACGTCTGGTTCGAACACGCTGCCGCCCATGGCAACCCGGCCGCGGAGGAGGCACGGGACACGGTCAGTAGCGAGCTTTCCCCTTCCGAGCTCTCCAAGGCTCTTCGCCGCGTGGCTTCCATGCGCATCTCCAGCGGGTAGTCCCCACCCATGAGCCACGACCACAGCAAGATGGGCGTCATCCAGGGGATCGCCGCCTTCAGCATCTGGGGACTCATGCCGAGCTTCTGGAAACTGCTTGGCGATGTCCCGGCAGTCGAACTGCTCTGCCACCGGATGATCTGGTCGCTGGTCTTCGTAGTGATTGTCCTGACCTTCACAAAGGGATGGAGGGCCCTCCTCATCGCCTGTCGCGCCCCACGGACACTTCTCTTTTTCGTGGGGACCTCACTATGCCTGGGCACCAACTGGGTCATATTCCTCTATGGTGTCCAGACCGCGCGGGTGGTCGAGTGCAGCCTCGGATACTACATCAACCCACTCCTGAACGTCGCACTCGGGGCCTTGCTCCTGAAGGAGAAAAAGCGTCGACTGCAATGGGTGGCCGTCGCCTTCGCCACTGTAGGCGTCCTGTATGAGTCGACCGCCCTCGATTCCTTTCCATGGATTGCCATGTCGCTCGCCGTGTCCTTCGGCACCTACGGACTCCTTCGCAAGATCGCCGTATTGGGTTCCCTCCAGGGCATGGCCCTTGAGACAGCCATCTTCTTCCCCTTCGCACTGGGTTGGATCCTGTGCCTCGGCTACACGGGCGAGGCCGCCGTCGGGGACATGCCGACCGCGAGGAAGTTCATTCTCGCGTCAAGCGGCGTGGCCACCACGATTCCCCTGCTCCTCTTCGCCGCCTCGGCAAGGAAGGTCCACTTCAGCACACTCGGCATCATGCAGTACATCGCCCCCTCACTGATGTTCCTGCAGGGGGTCCTGATCTACGACGAGCCCTTCCCCAAGGGACGACTAATCACCTTCGCCTTCATCTGGACCGGCGTGATCATCTATGCCATCGAGGGCATCCTGAACCACCGGACCGCAGATGGCGCGGGTGGACGCAGATAGACTGTTTGCCTGAAGTCGTTTCGTGAGTCGGCAGAGTAGTCCCGCCTGAACAGGCGTTTTCAATCTGCGTGGATCTGCGTCCTCTGCGGATAAAAAAAGCCCCGCAAGCCAGGGGCCTGCGGGGCTCGCGATTGTCTGGATCTGCCGATCAGCTGAGTGGCATGGAGCCGTAGCTGATCATGTCGACCTTCTTGCCATCGCCGGTGGTGATGGTGCGGGTCTTCTCATCGAACAGGCAGGCGACGTTCAGACGCTCGGAGATCTCAGCGAGCGAGATGACGGTCTGGACACGGATGGCCAGGTCGATGTTGGCGTTGGGCTGACGATTCTCACGGATGGAATCGAAGAAGTCCTTCTCGTGGGCAGGCACGCTCTCACCAGGCTGGAGGTTGGTGAACTCCTCAGGGTCCAGCTCGTCGGAGAACGGACGCTCAGGGATCAGGTTCACGCGGTTGCCTCCGAACTCAAGACGGGCATGGTGACCGCGGATGACGTCCGGCAGACCATACTCGCTCACGGAGGAGCTGGTGGTCAAAAGGGCCAGTCCGCTTGGGAACTCAGCGAGGAGCTCGGTGTTGTCGGTCACGTCACGATCCGTGGAGATCTTGCGGGTACCGGTGCAGACGACGCGGCTTGGGAATTCAGGATTGCCGGTGGCGAGCATCAGCGGGTGCAGACGGTGAGGGATGAGGTCACCGAGCAGACCTGCACAGTAGGGGAGGTATTTGCGCCAGCGGAAGAAGTGATCGGCATTGAAAGGCACCTTCTTGTTCACGGAGCCCATCCAGCGATTCCAGTCCAGGTTGTCAGGACGTGCATCGGGATCAATCTTGTAGTTCCACTCACCACCCTTGGCGGCGGCATTGCGCATGTAGGAACCCTGCCCAAGAACCAGCGGTCCGATATCGCCGGCCTTGATCAGCTCGGCTGCCTTGCTCCACTTGGCATCGGCGCACCCTTGGGAACCGACCTGCACCTTCTTGCCCACCTTCTTGCAGACATCATGCACACGGAAGGCCTCGTCCAGGTAACGGGTGAAGGGCTTCTCAACATAAACGTCCTTGCCGTTTTCCAAGGCGTCGATGGCCACCTGGGCATGCCAGTGATCGACTGTCGCGATGAAGACCGCGTCGATGTCCTTGCGCTCCACCAGCTTACGGTGGTCGTCGTAGGCACTGACCTTCCAGTCGGTGTCCTTCTCGATGTACTGCTTGGCGAGATCCTTGCGCTTTTCCCAGACGTCACAGACAGCCACCTGGGTGGTCTTGTTGTCACCGGAAAACTTCTTAACGTCGCGGACGTGACGCATGCCCTGTCCGCCGACGCCGACGTGACCGATGATCAAACGCTCATTGGCGCCCTTGACGTTGGCCGAAGGAGCCTGGTTCTGACCATAAATGGGAGATTTGAAGGGATTCAGAACAGCGGTCGCAGCAGTGGCGGCAGCGCCCTTCTGGATGAACTTGCGACGGGAATCACCAGCCGCATTGGAGGAAGAGGGTTGATTAGCCATAAAATTTTCGCGTGGTTATGATAAGGGTGCGAGTGCGGAGAATTATACGAAGCAAACCATGGGTCAATTCAGAAGCATCTGAAAAATGGCCCACCCACCCCGTTTTCCGATCCAACGACCTCAAGCATTTCCCTCAAGTTCCAGAAGGCTGACCTCGGGACGACAGTTGAAGCGCATGCCATGAAGATTGCCCACGCCCCGGGTAACATGGATCAACCGTCCCTTCCAGGGAATCAGCCCTTCAGAGAAAGCCGGATCCTCGATCGGGACAAACGGGCGCGTCCCAAACAGGGGCACGATCAACTGCCCGCCGTGGGTATGCCCGCAAAGCATCAGGTCCCAGTCCTCCCCCTCCAGACGCCAGCGGGAATCCGGATTGTGGGAGAGTACCACGGTGGCGCCGTCCCGTTTCCGGTTCCCAAAGGCTTTCTCGGTGTCCACATCCCGATTCCAAAGATCGCCCATACCCACGAGGCAGACCTTCTGACCAGCCACCGTGAGGTTCAGGGCTTCATTTCGAAGCACACGGATTCCAGCAGCATCGAGCACGGCTTCCATGTTCGAAGAACTCTGGAATCCCCCTCTCTTGGCTACCCATGGGCCACCATCGTGGTTTCCCATGCTGGCATAGGTGGGAGCCTTTTCCACCAGACGCGAGAGGATGGAGGCATACCTGCCCG
>CAZKNW010000002.1:0-29893 GCA_964554035.1 uncultured Verrucomicrobiota bacterium | reverse complement strand
CCCAGCACGATCTTCCAACCGCCCACAGACCAGAGGAGAAACTTCACCATGCGCTCAAGGAGAAGGGCTCCTCCGCCGGATGAGGCATCGAAGTCCAAGGGCACGACCAGATCATGCGAATAGAAGGAACCATCCCCCTGCTCAGCGCCGATCCGGATCGTCCTTGCACCCTTTTCCCCTGCCTCATTGCGGAGACGATTCAGGACGAGAACAGGCGGAATGAAACCGGGATCCAGCGGGGCCTGAAAGGCGCCCGAAACAGGGGGAAGTGTCGACATCCCGAATTCATAACCTTCGCCCGGAAAGGAGACAAGACCGATGGGGCGAAGGGATCCCAATCTGAAAACTCTCAGGCAGGCTCATCGGCAGCTTCGCCCAACTACTCCATTCACAACCCTCTTCTCAACCCAGGAAGATCCAGGCAAGGATGACCGATCCAACGATGGCGACTGCGAGGAGGGGCTTCATGGATTCCTTATGATGAAGGGCATGGCCGGCAATTACACCGCCATTGCTGCCGCTGTTGACACCGGCGTGAACCGGTTGATGAACACCCTGCCCGGGGGCCTCCTTCTTCTCCTTGCCCTTTGAGACACCACCCAGCCACTGGCTGATGTTCAACTCGACACCAATGGCCTCCAGATACTTTTCATCAAGGGTCAGGTTCTCCTCGGCGATCTCGCCCGCATTGGGATTCTTGTTGAGGCACTCCGCCACATGCACCGCCGTGAGGGGAGAAACCTCGAGGCCTTCTGTTCCAACAACGGCACTGGGTTCGTGGTGAAGGCCAACGGCCTCCACAATGGAAAGAGGCAGTCCCCAAAGGTAAAGCAGGTATCCACCCAGTTCCGCATGGGAAAGTCCAAGCAACTCCTTCTCCACCTCGTGTGCGGGGCGGTTGTCCCGGCGGCAGATCTCAATCACCTCCGAGTATTCTTCAGAGAAGTTCACCGCAAGGGCCAGCTTGCCAATGTCATGCAGAAGACCGGAGGAATAGGCCTCATCAACATGCTCGCGGGACAACCCCTCTGACGAGGCAATCAGCTTGGCAAGGGACGCCACACGAAGGCTGTGCTTCCAGACACGGTCGATCGAATAGTAGTAGGGTCGTATCTTGTCGAACCGGGTGAAGGAATTGATGCCGAGGACGAGAGACTTCACCTCGTCAAGGCCAAGGTGAAAGACCGCCTGCACAGGATCACTGATCCTTTGTTGAAGTCCGTAATAGGCGGAGTTGACCACCTGGATCAGCTTTAACGTGATGGCCATGTCGGCCGAAATGATCTTCGCCACACTTTCCGCTGAGGCACCTGGAGAATCCAGTTCACGGATCACCTCCTGATAGACGGAGGGAATGGAGGGGAAGGTCCTGAGCCCACCGATGATCGCCCTGATCTCACGGGAGGGCACCAGATGATCAAAAACAAGCTGCCGGTCAATGATCGCACGAATCTCGTCACGCCCCCATGGTTGTGGCACGAGGATGTTCGCTCCCATGGCCGACTTGACATTGGATCCCTCACCCGGGCCTTCTTCAGGAGTCTCAAGCAGGTAACGGACGGCACCCGGAACAATTCTTCTGGCCTCTTCGAGGAGTGCGCTGGCGCGAACGCTTCCACGGGACGAGGCAATGAAGAGTGCATCCGGCTTCTCGGAGTCACTCAATGAGGAGATGCTGGCGAAATGGGTGGCCTGCCGGAAGCGCAGGTGGGGAAAATCCGAGGAGAGTTCCCTGATCAACGACTCCATTTCCCTGGAGTCGTCTGCGACAAAGTAGATCCATCTGGTAGAAAAAGCCGACATCCTGTCGATTCCATCAATCGGTGAAGCCCTGTTCCTTCCGGGCGTTTCCTACTGATCGGCAAAAGCCCGGTTCTCTTGAACCCATTTTGCTGTCCTGACGACATTGCCTTCCCCCCATCAATCCCTTATGACTTCCGCGTTCGTCCTTCAGATGACAGATTGATGAGCGGGAGCCAAACCACATCCCATCCACCTCCACGCCTCGGGCTGAACAACAGCCTCCGCGTGCTGTGGCCGTACCTGAAATCCAAGTTCATGGAGCAGGTCAAGAGCGTGTGGTTCATCATCTTCTACCTCTGCGTTTTTCAGATTCTCATCCTCAAGTTGCCGATCGTCTATTCGGGCATGATTGCAACGGGCATCTTCATCGTCGCCCTCGGATTGATGTTCTTCATGGAGGGACTGCGACTCGGATTGATGCCTTTCGGTGAATCGATCGGCACGATGCTGCCGAGAAAGTCGAAGCTGCCCTTGATTCTGGGATTCTCATTCCTGCTTGGAATCGGCGCCACCCTTGCGGAACCGTCCATCGCAGTCCTGCAGGCGGCAGGGGCCGCCATTTCACCGGAAGAAGCCCCCCTGCTTTACAGCCTGCTCAATGATTTCGAGGGGCAACTCGTCGGCTGTGTGGCCAGTGGCGTCGGATTCGCAGTCGCCATCGGGATCCTGCGTTTCTTCTACGGCTGGTCCCTGAAGAAGATCATCATTCCCTCCATCCTTTTTCTCTCCCTCCTCACGGTCTGGGCCCAGGCGGACCCGACCCTGGCACCGGTCATCGCCCTCGCCTGGGACTGTGGTGCCGTGACCACCGGGCCCGTGACCGTACCGCTGGTGTTGGCTCTCGGCATCGGGGTCTGTCGCATTGTCAGCAGTGGTGCGGAAAGCGACAACGCTGGCTTCGGCATTGTCACGCTCTCCTCCCTCTTCCCCATCATCATGGTCCTTGGCCTTTCCATTTATCACCAGAATGCCAGGGACTATTACGGACAGGAAAACTACCGGCCCTCAAGTCCTGCCGCCGAAGTCCCTTCCGAAAAGGACACAACGCCCTCCAACAAGGGGGTCGAATTCACGGACATCGACTTCCGAAAGTATCAGCAGACCGGGCAACTCCCGTCCGATTCAAGGCTTTCCTTCACATCGGGCACATCCCGCCTGGAAAGCGGAATCATCATCCATGAGGGAGCACAGATCCTCATCGAGAAGACCCAGGAAGACCACGTGATCATACCACCAGAGGAAGGGTGGGATCCCGGCACGAGCATGCTTCGTGAACTGCGCGATTCGCTCCTTCTCGCCCTGCAGGCCGTGATCCCGCTCTGCCTGTTTCTCTTTGTCACCTTGCGCTTCATTCTTCGGGAAAAAATCCGCAAGGCAGACGAGATCCTTGTCGGGCTCGCGTTCACGATCGTGGGTATGACTCTTTTTGGACTGGGCATCAGCCTCGGCCTGACCCCGTTGGGAGAACAACTGGGCAGCAATGTCCCGTCCGCCTTCGCCTCCATCACGCCCTGGTCCATGGAAGGCACCTCCGGCCCCCTCTTTTCGACAACCGGTGGAAAATGGCTCGCCGTCATCTTCGCCTTCTTTCTCGGATATGGAGCGACCCTGGCGGAACCCGCGTTGAACGCCCTGGGAACGACCGTGGAAAAGATCACGGTCGGTGCCTTCAAGAAGTCGCTGCTCATGCAGTCGGTGGCACTGGGTGTGGCATTGGGCATTGCAGGCGGCATCCTGAAGATCGCCTACAACATACCACTTACCTACCTGCTCCTCCCTCCCTACCTTGCCCTGCTGGTGCTCACCATGGCCTCCTCGGAGGAGTTCGTGAATTTCGGATGGGACAGCGCAGGCGTGACCACCGGCCCCATCACGGTGCCACTGGTGCTCGCCATGGGGCTCGGGATTGGAAGCAACGTCCCGGGCGTGCTGGACGGATTCGGCATCCTCGCACTCGCATCCGTGGGTCCCATCATAACTGTCCTGACGGTCGGACTGATCGTGCAAAGGCCACAGGAAAGCCCCGATGAACTGGAGGAGGTGACCGGTGAATAATTTCTTCACCCAGCCCAACTACGCGTTGGTGACGGCCATCCTGCCCCGGCAGTCCACCCACAACGTCGTGGAGAACCTCCTGGACGGAAACGATCGCAACCTGCTCCTGATCAGTGCCCGTGGCACCCTCGTCCGCCCCCACTGGTACCAGACCTTCCTGCCAGTCATGAATCCCGAGCAGGACATCGTCCAGATGCTCGTTCCGGAATCGGAGACCGACTATGTGCTGCAGAAGATCGCCACCCTCGGTCGTCTCAAGCTCGCCGGGGCCGGGGCCATCTACAGCATCACCTGCAACGAGGTCACCTATTCCGATTCCTATCCCATGTGGCCGACCAGCGAGGAGAAGACCCACTTACATGAGAAGGCGCTCATTTCCTTCCGGGAAAACCTCAAGGGCATCTTCTGCATCACCGAGGGCACCATGACCGAGGCCATCTCCAAGGCGGCCATCCAGACCGGAGCCCATGGACCATCCATTTCCCTCTGCGAAGGGCGTGGACTCCGCGACCGGCATTTGCTGCTGCGCATCGCAAAGAGCGCCGAGAAGGAACTGATCCAGCTGGTCGTGGATGACTGTGATGCCGAACCCGTCTTCAACGCCATGGCCAACGGCGGCAGGATCGACGAACCCGGACGCGGATTCATCTTCAGGGCCCCCATCGAGAAGGGACTCATCAACGTGGCCAGCGTCTACGGCCATGCCCGCCATTCCGCCAGCGCCCAACAGATCATCAACGCCATTGATGACCTCAAGGGAGGCACCGACTGGCGTACCCAGGAAGTGCTCGATGTGACCTCCGATTCCACGATGTTTGGCGGCATCGGATTCGGTGGAAAACTGAAGAACCGGCATTACCTCACCGACCAGACGATGCTCACCTGCATCTGCACGAGAAACCAGTGCGATCCCCTGATCGACGCCGCCCTCAACGGCGGGGTCAACGGACTGAGCATCAGCTATGGACGTTTCATCGAGGCTGAGGCGCGGACGACCCGAACCGGTGCACGCATTCATCGGGAACGCGCCATCATCCAGACGGTTCTACCGCCAAGGATGATCGAGGGTGTGAGGGAGGCCATGAAGGAAGCTGCCATCGACCACGGTGTTCCCGAGGTCTGCTTCTATACCTTCCCGGTCGCAAAGGGCCTCACCTACACCGGTAAATAGGGTTGAGATGCCTTCGAGAGAAAAGGCAAGCTCTACCCCAGCTGATTTACCCACTTGAAGAAGTTTCCTCCATCGCTCGCCGTCTACATTCTGCCCCTGCTGATCACTTTGATGATCGCCTTCTGGCAGCGGGCGGAGCATCAGCGTGTCAGAGAGAACCACCGGCAGTCGCTGATCACGCGTTCGAGGGATATCTCCACCTCGCTGGCCATCGTCATGCAGTCACAGCGACGCTTTGGCGGCTTTGTGGCGAGAACGAGGCTCGAGTCGGCACTGGAAGGCCTGCTGCAGACCCATGAGCTTCGGGCCGTCATGCTCCTCAACCGCTCACTCGACGTCGTGGCTGAGGCTGGACTGGTTGAAGGCATTGATACGGAGGAAGTGATTGAGGAAGGGGTCCGCTGGGATCGCAACAAGGTATCCTTCTTCAACCTGGTGGACCTGGGCGCCGGCATCTCGACCAATGTTCCCTCGGGTCCCGCCATCGTCATGGATCCACCCGAAGGCACTCCAGGCGACGGATCACGCCGAAGGTTTCGCATCCGACGCCCGGAAACAGAGGATCCGGAAGGCAATGCCGATGTGGAGGAGCCCGCCACCCCGGACGCACCCGATGAGCCCCCTCCGCCCCGTTTCAGCCGCCCTCCATGGATGGACAGCGAGAACTACCAGAGGCTCCAGGAGCAACAGGGAGTGCACGGGTTCGTGATCGAGATGTCATCAGCGGCCATGAGTGCCGCGATCCAGCAGGATTTCAAGAACCGGACGATCATCGTGATCTTCGCCGGGCTGGCCGCCTTCTCCGGGGCCTTTGCATGGCGCTATGTCTCACGGAACAGCGAGGTGGAGCTTCGGCTGATCCGGACCAGCGAGCAGAACATCCACCTTCGCGAAATGAACATGGCGGCCGCGGGTCTCGCCCACGAGACACGCAATCCGCTGAACCTCATCCGCGGCAAGGCCCAGATGATCTCAAGCCTTCAGGATGCACCCGAGGAGATCCGCACGCAGTGTGGCGAGATCGCCACCGAGGTGGATCGGGTCACGTCACAGCTCAATGAGTTCATCAATTATTCCAAGCCGCGCGATGTGAAACGCATGCCCATCAGGCTCACCCAGGTCTTTGAGGATATTCTCAGGACCTTGAAGCCGGACATGGATGACCAGGGGGTCGAACTCCACTGGAAGAAGCAGGATGTGGAGATCGAGGCGGATGAAAAGATGCTGCGTCAGGTCCTCTTCAACCTGCTTCTCAACGCCCTGCAGGTGCAGGAAGACGGCGGCGCCATCCACATCAGGACAGGCCAGCTCGAGAACGGTTCCATCTACATCGAGATTGCGGACGAGGGCCCGGGCATCGACCCCGAGCTTCGCGACAGCGTCTTCGAGCCCTACGTCACCGCCCGTGAGGGAGGCACCGGCCTCGGACTCGCCATCGTGAAGCAGATCATCCTTGCACACGGATGGGAAATCCGTTGCCTGCCCTCCGAAAAAGGCGCCTGCTTCCGCACCGCCCAGATCAAGTCCACCAGTCATTCCTGAGATTCCATTGAGCTCCACCGCCAAAGAACCTGCCACCCTCGAACTGCTTGTCGTCGACGACGACTCCGGGCAAAGAAGCCTCCTGAGCACCTTCCTGAAAGGCCAGGGCTTCCAGGTCACCCTGGCGGAAAGCGGACAGGAAGCCCTCGAATTTCTGGAGGACGGTGAGTTCGACATGATGATCTCGGATGTCCGCATGCCGGGCCTTTCCGGCCTTGAGACCCTGCGCAAGGTTCGGGAGGCCAAGCATGCCCTTCCCGTCCTGATGGTCACGGCCTTTCCCGACATCCGGGATGCGGTCACTGCCATGCAGGACGGTGCCGTCAACTACCTGCAGAAGCCGGTCGACCTCGATGAGCTTCTTTCAAGCGTTCGACGGGCCACCGGTCTCGAGTCCTCCGAACCACTGACCTATGAGGGCAACAAGGCACTTCCCGACGGCATCGTGGCCACCGGCCCCTTGATGCAACAGGTCTTCCGCGATGCAGCGCTCGTTTCCGACAGCGACAGCAGGATCCTGATCACCGGGGAGAGCGGCACCGGCAAGGAGGTGGTGTCGGACGTGATCCACGGCTGGAGCCCCCGCGCGAAGGGACCCTTCATCAAGATCAACTGCGCCGCCATTCCGGAGAACCTCCTGGAAAGCGAGCTCTTCGGCCACCGGAGGGGTGCCTTCACCGGCGCCACCACCGACCGGGTCGGCAAGTTCGAGGAGGCACAGGGCGGCACCATCCTTCTCGATGAGATCGGCGAGATGTCCCCTTCCCTCCAGGCCAAGCTCCTGAGGGTGACGCAGGATGGCGTCTTCCAGAAGATCGGCACCAACACCGACCTGAAGACCGATGCCCGGATCCTCGCCGCCACCAACAGGGACCTCGAAAGGGAGGTCGAGGAAGGACGTTTTCGCGAGGACCTTTTCTATCGTCTCAATGTGATGGAGATCTGCATCCCCTCCCTGCGGGAGCGCCCCGAGGACATCCTTCCACTGGCCAACACCTTCATAGCGGAGTTTTCCGACGGGGCATCCAAGCTCACGCCTGGAGTCACGGGCATCCTCACCCGCTACAACTGGCCGGGCAACGTCCGCGAACTGCGGAACGCTATGGAGCGTGCCGTGCTCATGTCCCACGGTGGCATGATCCTTGCCGATCACCTTCCTCCCCGGATTCTCAAGCACGGCGAAGGAGGAGCCACCGCAAGCCAAGCGGATTCCTCTCCCAGGCTGGAGGAAATCGAGCGACAGGCCATCCTCAACGCGTTGCAGGAACACCAATTCAACCGCACCAGGACGGCCCAGGCCTTGGGCATCAGTCGCCGTGCCCTCACCTACAAACTCCAGTCCCTGCGACAACAGGGCTACAAGATCGACCGATGAAGAAACTCATTATCCTACTTCTCGCCTCCACCACGCTGCATCTCCACTCGGCGCCTCCCAAGTTCGCAGAGGGAGTCAAGGTGGACCGTTGGGTCGAGGTCACCTCCAACCAGAAGGGGCGTCCCAAGGTTGAGCTCTCCGACAATGTCAGCGCACACGAGAACCTCGTTTATGACCAGGTGGGAAAGAAGAAGCTCAGCCTCGACCTCTACCAACCCAAGGGCAAGGGTCCCTTCCCCTGTGCCGTCCTGCTTCATGGAGGAGGCTGGGCCAACGGAAACAAGGAATCGTTCCGTCCCATGGCTGCGGAGCTGGCGAAAAAGGGATTTGTCGCCGTCACCATTGAATACCGCCTTTCAGGAGAGGCCCGTTTTCCGGGTGCCGTGGAGGATGCCAAGCAGGCCATCCGTTGGCTGAGGAGCCATTGCAAGGATTACCACATCGATCCCAATCGCATTGGAGGCGTCGGCGGATCCGCCGGGGGACACCTGATCGGCATGCTCGCAACCACATCGCACACTGACAGCTTCGATCGCGATCCCGACTCCAAGGTAAGCTGCGCCGTCCAATGCGCGGTCATGATGGGTTCCGGCGTGGACCAAGTCACCCGATCCAAAGAGGCCAAGAAACCGATCCAGAACTGCGTGGTCTTCTTCGGTGGCACCTTCCAGGAAGTCCCTGAAGTCTACAAGGCGGCCTCCCCCATCACCCACCTTTCCACCCAGACCCCTCCGCTCCTGATGATCGAGGGGGAGTTCGACAGCCCGGGCGAACGCTATCCGGCTTTTCGTGCGAAGCTCGACAAGCTGGGCGTGCCCAATGAACTCATCATCATCCAGGGCGCCAAGCACGGACAGTGGGGAGCCCATCCCTGGTTCCATCCCTTCACCGACGAGATCGCCTCGTATCTGGAACGGACCATGAAGTAGGTCCCTAGTTGGACGGCACAGGACTTTCCGGTCGCCCGGAGGCCGAACTCCAGGCCCAAATGAAATCCCGTCCCCAAGGCGGTCCTTCCGACCAGCAGCCCCTACTTCAGGATGGGTTCCTTAGCGTCCGGATTCTTCCGGTAGAAGACGGAAACATGCCCCACCCGGGTAATCAGTTGAGCACCTGTCTTTTCGGCGATTTCCAGGGACAATTCCTTTCGCTCGTCCTTGTGATCCGAGAAGCGGACCTTGACGAGCTCGCGCTTAGCCAGCGTCTCGTCGAGTCCCTTGATGAAGGCATCAGTCAATCCGGCCTTTCCAAGCCGCACCTCAAAGTCGAGGCGCTGGGCAATGCCCTTCAGGGTCTTGATCTGCTTTTGGGTCAATGTATCACTCACGGGCAGACGTTAGATCATCATCCCCAACGAACACAATACACCGGTGGCAGGTGTTCGTTGATGGTTTCCCAGTCCTCGCCCTGGTTCTCGCTCACCCAAAGGGATCCCGTGGTGCTTCCGAAAGCAAGCTGATTGCCTTCGTCCCCCACGTCCATGGCATGCCGGAAGGTCAGGTCATAGGCATCTTTCTGGGGCAGTCCGTTGCTGAGGACCTCAAAGGATCCCCCACCATCCCGGGTCCGGGTCACCACCACCCTGCCCTCGACCGGCACACGCACCTCATCCTTCTGCGCCGGGACAAACCATGCCACTTCTGGATTGTTCGGATGCACCGTCACGACAAAGCCAAACACGGAAGGCCTCACGTCTGTGATCTCCTCCCACTTTTCTCCCTGGTTGGTGGTCTTGAAGATGCCGTTGTGGTGCTGGACCCAAAGCACGTCGGGATTCGAGATGCACTGGACCATGACGTGAGGATCCTGCGCCACCGGGTCATAGGCCATGTCCGGCGGCGCATACTCGGCCCGCATACCCTGGCTCCTGATCTCCCAGCTCTCGCCTCCGTCCCTCGTCATCCAGCAGCCTCCACAGGAGATCGCCACGATCACCACCCTTGAATCCCGAGGATCCACGCAAATGGAATGGATACCGGGATAGTCATAGCCGCCACCCGCCCACTTCGCCCTCTCGGGAAGGTCCCAAAGGGAACGGACGAGCTCCCAGCTCGCACCCCCATCGTCCGAACGGAACAAGCCTCCCGGAATGGTGCCCGCCCAAAGACGTCCAGGCTCATCCGCACCGCCGGAAGCAATGCACCAGACCTTCTCAAGGGACCAGGGAATCGGAATCCTGCGGAAAGGACACAGAACATCCTCCACATCGTCCGGCTTGGGGGGGATAGGTCGGCACCGCTATCTCCTCAAAGACCTCTCCCCCATCCCTGGATCGATGCAGTTTGGTTCCGAAGTGGCCATGATCCACCACCGCATAAAGGAAGCCGTCGCGGATATCACGATGAACGTAGGGAATCTCAACCCCGAGGAATTGGCGATGCATCACCTCCCACGAGGTCTCGTGCCACTCATAGATGAAGAGGCCCTTTCTCGTGCCAACCAGGAGACGTTCGTTCATGGAAGAACATTAGACCGCAGCAGAAGCTTGGAAAGCATGAAAGAAGTGTCGCTTCACACCACCGGCGAGTTCATGACACCGGCGAGATGAACTCCGCCACAGGAGTGCGATAGGCCTTCACCGCAGGAGCAATCCCCGCCAGGACTCCCAAAAGGATCAGTCCCACCGGGGCGGCCACCATGATCATGTTGCCCTTGAAGGGTTCCAGGACGATCCCGGTCTGTTCGCGAATCACTGAAGCCACCACCGACATGATGATGGCGTAGAAGACAAAGCCGATCAGGCTGCCGATGGCGGCAATGGCCGAGGACTCGAGAAGCACCACACCGAAGATCGTGGTCCTCCGCGCACCGAGGGCACGCATGATGGCGATGTCCCGACGCCGTTCATTCATGGAATTGTAGATGCTTGCCAGAATGGATCCCGCCGCCACTACGGCCACCAGCACCGCCACCAGTCCGAGGACCTTGTCGAACCAACCTATCTTGTCGAAGAGCTGCGCCATCACAGCACCAATCGGCCAAGCGAGCGTCAGGCGATCGCCCTGCTTGTTGTAGAGGTTGTCCATCATGATGCCCGCCTCAGGACTGCGGAACTTCACGAGCGCACCACTAATGTCGTTCATCGCGGTCTTGGCATGCCCCTCCATGGTCTGCAGTCCGGCCAATGGAATCCAGATGACACGATCGGCCGGAGTGTTCGTCGGCTTCAGGATACCCTTGACGACATAGACATCGCCATGCCGCTTGTTCACATCGTAGTTCAGGCCGTGATAGGGATTGAACTTGTCCGCCAGCTTCAGGCCCAGCTTCCGTGCGGCAAAGCTTCCAAGCACGGCCTGTTTGCGTTGTTCATCGAAATACGTTCCCTCCGCCAGTTCGAACTCCCTGCCCTCGGCATACTCATGCTCGAACATCTGAAGCTCCGTGCCGACCAGTCGATAGCCCAGATAGTTGTCACCCACCGCGATCGGAATGGCGGCCTCGACACGCCGGTTCCTTCTCAAAGTCTCCAAGGCGGAATACGGAATATTCCCCGGTGAAGCCTCGAGGTGAAAAATGGAGTTCAAGACCAGTTGAAGCTTGGAGCCTCGCGCCCCCAGCACCGCATCATAGCCACCAGTCATCGTGGTGAATAGATCCCGCGACTGCTCCTTCACCACCCAGACCGACATCAGCAGGCCGGCGGCCAAAGCCACCGAGAGCGCGGTCACCGCGGTGGAAAGGGCATGTTGCTTCAGGGACTTTCTGGCAATCAGCAAGGTGGTCACAGGGCCACCTCCCCTCTGGCCGCACGGTTGATCTCCGCGAGGTCGCTGCGATGCTCAAACTGGTTCAACACCTTCTCATCGTGACTGACAAGCAGGAGTGCCGCCCCGTTCTCCTCGCAGGTTTCCCGGATGAGAGCCAACGACTGGCGTGCATTCTCGGGATCGAGGTTTCCCGTAGGCTCATCAGCCAGCACCAGGGGCGGCTTGTTGACCAAGGCACGTGCCACGGCCACACGTTGCTGCTGTCCGGTGGAAAGCTGCGACGGTGAATGATTCATGCGCCCGGAAAGCCCGACCCTTTCCAGCATCTGCCTGGCCTGCGCCAGATCGGATTTTCCGGAAAAGGCCATGCCCAACAGGACGTTCTCCAGGCAGGTGAAGCCCTGCAGCAGGTTGAAAGTCTGGAAGATGTAGCCGATTGATGCAGCACGTAGTCGGTCCCGTCCTGCCTCATCCAATGCGGACATTGTCTTGCCCGCCACCTTCACTTCGCCCTCATCGGGCTTCAGGATGCCGGCAATCAGGTTGAGGAAGGTCGTCTTCCCGGTTCCGCTCGCACCACACAAGGCGAGCTGCCTGCGTTCCTCCAACTGAAACTCCGGGATGTCCACCACCGTTTGTATCTCCCCTTCGGGAGACCGATAGCGCTTGGTGACTCCGGTGATTTGAACAACGTTGTTCATCTGCGTTTTCCTTTGCGTCCCTTCGAGCTCCTACTCCAACGATCCCAGGTCTTGAAGACGCTCCAGCCCGAGGCGTCAAGCGCTTGGCGGGAAGCATCCTCATCCATGCCGGTGAGTTCGCTGACGATGCGCAACGCACGGTTCTTCAACTTTACGTTGGATGGGTTCACGTCAACCATCAGATTCTCAATCACCTTCCCGTGCTGGACCATCGCCAGGGTGGTGAAGAGATTCAGGATGAGCTTGGTCGCCGTACCGGATTTAAGGCGCGTGGAACCGGTCAACAGCTCAGGCCCGATCTCCGGTGCGATCAACAGATCCGGTCGCTGTGTGCGGGTCAGATGAAGATTGGGATTGAAGCAGATCATGACCGTCCGGGCACCCCGACCGGCCGCCTCCCAAAGCGCGCCCCAGACAAAGGGCGTTCTTCCACTGGCAGCGATGCCTACAACCACATCCTTGGAGCCCACCCTGCGAAACCGCACCGCACGCGCTCCTGCCGCGGCATCATCCTCGGCTCCGTCAACCGCATTGGCCAGAGCCCGCTGACCTCCGGCAATGATACCCTGCACCATTTCCGGATCGGAGCGGAAGGTCGGTGGACATTCGCTCGCATCGAGCACACCGAGTCTTCCACTGGTCCCTGCTCCCACGTAGAAGAGCCTGCCGCCCCCCTCGAATGCGTCCGAGATCATCCGCACCGCCCTGGAGATCTTCTGTTTCTCCGCCTTGAGCGCCCGGCTGATTGCCTGGTCCTCATCAAGGAAAAGATCCACCGCCTTGGGGATGCTCATCCGGTGCAGGTTCATCGAACCCGGATGCCGCATCTCGGTGGGGGACTTCGCAATGTGCGCCTCGTCCCAGGGCTTCGGTTCCACGGACACTTTAGGAAGTTCGATCGGCTTACCACCCAGTTCCATGGCAATCCGGACAGCTCCCATGACGGAGGGTTGGGATTGCTTGATGAAGATGGCCTTGGAGACCTTTGATGCGATCTCCTTCTCAATACGTTTCCTGAAGCCGTTCTGTTTCAGGAACACACTGCCCGCGAAGCCGAACGCCACACTCCCTTTCGAAACCCGCAGCTTCTTCGCGACCCTGACCGCGTCCCTGGCGATCGAGGCCACAGCCCCGTCAAGGATGTCCTTCGCGATGGGATCACGCTTGGCGGCACATTCAAAAACCACCTGTGCCAGGGTCGCCACATTCTCCTTCCCGGCCTGCTGGACCCAGTCGATGAAATCGTTCGGTTCGTTGCACTGGGTGGCGGCGAGCAGACTCTGCCCCAGTCGGGTCCAGCGCCCATCAAGGTCATGGTAGAACACCACCGCCTTCAGTCCACGAAGGCCAATCTCATAACCACTACCCTTGTCGCCCAAGAGGTGCCCCCAACCACCCAGCCTCTGGAGCTCGCCGGATTTCGATTTCCCATAGACACACGAACCGGTCCCACTGAGCAGAAGGATGGAGGCATCGCAGGCCCGGGTCTTGCGATCCTGAATCGACTGCCAGGCCAGTTCCAGGTCGTGGGTGGCGGCGATGGGAACGCCCTTCCACAACCGGGCCGCCTCAGTCTGAATCACAGCCCAATGCTCCCCGGTGCGTGCCCCAGCCATCCCGATTCCAATCGCCGAGGCCTTCGGGAACCTTCGGGCGATCTCCTTGAGCCGATCACGCAACTGGCCAAGGGACATGAGCTTGAGGTTTCCAGGGCCAAAGGTATGGGACTCCAGCACACGACCGGAGGCATCCGCCAGCACGGCGGTGGTTCTTGTTCCCCCACCCTCGACACCCAGATAGATCTTCCCGCCCATGAAAAATGAAATCGTTCCTGACGATTACTTCGACTTCTTCTGAGAACGGTAGCCCTCCAGTTTCTTCGCCTCTCCCGCAAGCACCCCCTCGGGGATGGAAGGCTCGACGTGCGGCTTGGAGACCAGCTTCTCATCCTTCGGGATGGTCCGTATACGGATGTTGCGATACCAGACCGGGTCGTTGTGATCCTGAAGACTCAGGTAAGCCCCTCGTCTGCCAAGAAACCCACCCCGGGCCTCCAGCAGTTCCACGTTGTAGGCCCACCTGGGATCAGCGTAATCGACATCAATGACCCTGTGTCCGTTCAACCAGTGCTGGATCACGGTTCCCTTGCAGACGATCCGCCCCGTGTTCCATGAGCCAACCGGTTTTGTCGAATCCATCTCAGGAGCAAACGCGAAGTAGATCGAAGCTGCCGTGGTCCTGGGATTGCGACCATTCCCATGACGAAGGTTGTCGAGGACCTGATACTCATACTGCCCGGGACGGTAATAAATCCCGCTGTTGCTGCCCGGCCCAACCTTCCACTCGAAGCGTAGCTCAAAGTCATCCGGCACCTTCGATTTTTCGTAAACGATGGAGCCACCCTTGCCCGCCCGGAACATGGCGCCATTCTCCAATCGCCAGTTTCCCAACTGTTTCCAGCCATCAAATCCCGATCCATCAAATAGCACCTCGAAACCCTGCTTCTTCTCTTCCTTGGAAAGAGGTGTACCGGCCTGCAAGGCAACGGTGGCAAGGGTAGACAGGAGAACCAGGAAAACTGCGGTAGGTAGTGCGTTTGGTTTCTTCATGGTGACGAGCCAGACCATCGAAAGAGATCCCCTCTTGAGTCAATGCCTCATCTCAAGACGTTCACAAAAAAAGCCGGTCCGCTTCAGGACCGGCTTCTTGAAATGACTGCCTCAAGACGATCAGGCCTGCGCTTCCTTGTCGAAGGCGGCGTCGAAGGCGACGTTGCTCGGGGCAAAGTCCACGGCGCGCACGAAGTCGCTGGCCTCAGTGGCACCGGCTTCGCGGTCCATGCCGATATCTTCCCATTCCACGGAAAGGGGGCCCTGGTAGTTGATCTGGTTGAGGGCACGGATGATCTCCTCGAAATCCACCGAGCCACGTCCCAGCGAACGGAAGTCCCAGAACCGGCGATGGTCTCCAAAATTGGTGTGCCCACCAAAGACACCTGCCTCGGTCGGGGTGTCGGAGGTGTAGGCATCCTTCATGTGCACGTGGTAGATGCGATTGGCGAACTTGTAGATGAACTTCACGTAGTTCACTCCTTGGTAGATGAGGTGGGACGGATCGTAATTGAAGCCGAACTCCTCGCGGTTTCCGATGGCCTGAAGCGCACGCTCGGCACTCGCAATGTCAAAGGCGATCTCGGTCGGATGAACCTCCAGTCCGAACTTCACACCGGCCGACTTGAACTCGTCCATGATCGGATTCCAGCGGTCGGCGAAATCAGCGAAACCGTCGTCGATCTGGGTCGGGGTCACAGGAGGGAAACTGTAGAGCAGGTGCCAGATGCTGGAACCGGTGAAGCCATTCACGACGGAAACACCCAGGTTCTTCGCAGCATGGGCGGTCTTCATCATCTCCTCGGCAGCACGCTTGCGCACGTCCTCGGGATTGCCGTCACCATAGACGTCCTCAGGGAGGATGGCCTTGTGCCGTGCATCGATATTGTCACAAACGGCCTGTCCCATGAGGTGATTGGAGATGGCCCAGGTCTTCAGGCCGTGCTTGGCAAGAATTTCGTGGCGCTCGTCGCAGTAGGCCTTGTCCTGGGCCTTGCGCACGTCAAAGTGATCCCCCCAACACGCGAGTTCGATTCCATCGTAGCCAAATTCGGCGGCCTTTTCGGCCATGGTTTCAAACGGCAGATCAGCCCACTGACCTGTGAAGAGGGTAACTTTGCGATTTCCAGCCATAGGATTAAAAAAAGTAAGACGTTAAGGGTTGAACAACTTCTTTTCGTGGGAAAAGCGGACTGGAGTTTGCCGTCCAGAGGACCATGATTCAAGTGTCGAGTTTGCGTGATTCCGCACCCCGCTGCGCAGGACTTCCCCTCGTTGATCCACGTCAATGGTCGCCTTGGGGCACCTTGACACCCCCCCTGCTCCTCCTATAGTTCGCGCCTGAATGTCGAGGCAACCTGATACCAGCGACCTGCTGCCCCCATTTTCCGAGGAGTCCTTTCGTGCCCTGAAGTCCTTCGAGCCCAATTCCCGCGGTCCGTGGTCGGAGGTCCCGGACGAGGACTGGAATGACTGGAAATGGCAGATGAAGAACCGGATTTTCCGGGCCGAGCAGCTGATCGAGCTCTTCCCCAACCTCACCCCTGAGGAAAGGGCAGGCGTCCAACTGACCCGAAACAAGCTGGCCATGGGGATCACCCCCCACTATTTCAGCCTCATCGACCAGGACGACCCCAACTGCCCGATCCGCCGTCAGGTCGTCCCCCGGGTCGAGGAGACCCACACCCAGCCTTGGGAGATGGCAGACCCTTGCGGCGAGGATTCCCATTCCCCGGTCAAGGGCCTCGTCCACCGCTATCCCGATCGCGTGCTCTTCCTGGTCACCGACCGCTGTGCCAGCTACTGCCGCTACTGCACCCGGAGCCGACTGGTCAGCAACGCGAGTGGTTATGACTTTCATCCCGAGTTCGACGCCCAGCTGGACTACATCCGCAATACGCCCTCCGTCCGCGACGTGCTCCTGAGCGGCGGCGACCCCCTGCTCCTTTCCGACAACAAGCTCGACTACCTGCTCTCCCAGCTCAGGAAGATTCCACATGTGGAGTTTGTCAGGATAGGATCGCGCATACCGCTTTTCATGCCGCAGAGGATTACCCAGGAACTCTGCAACATCCTTGCCAAATACCATCCACTCTTCATCAGCATCCACGCCAACCATCCGCGGGAACTGACCACCGAGGTGAAGGCAGGGCTGGAAAGGCTGGCCAATGCCGGAATCCCCTTGGGCAACCAATCCGTCCTGCTGAAGGATGTGAACGACGATGTCACCACCATGCGCGCCCTCGTGCAGAAGCTTCTGATGTGCCGGGTGAAGCCCTATTACCTCTATCAATGTGATCTCATTGCCGGTTCCGATCATCTCAGGACCAGCGTTCGCAAAGGTCTCGCCCTCATGGACCAGCTTCGTGGCCACACCACCGGCTATGCCATTCCGCAGTATGTGATCGATGCCCCCGGCGGTGGCGGCAAGACCCCGATCAATCCCGAGTATGTGCTCAGTCACAATTCCGACCGGGTTGTCATCCGCAACTTCGAGGGCAAGATCTTCGAATATCCCGAGGCCGCCGACGGGACTCCCCTGATGGATCCGCCCCAGGAGTTCGAAGAGGCCGAGCTGGTCTGATCCTTCGCAATCATGCCGCGCGAGTCCAAGAAGGCACTACTCGAACGCACCCGCCAGATCATCGAGGGCCTGCGAGAGACCTATCCTGATGCCCATTGCGAACTGGATTTCCGGAATCCCCTGGAGTTGCTGATCGCCACCATCCTGTCCGCACAGTGCACCGACAAGCAGGTCAACATCGTCACCGCGACCCTTTTCAAGAAATACCGCAAGGCCTCCGACTACGCCAACGCCCCCTTGGAGGAACTGGAGAACGCCATCCGCCGCATCGGTCTCTTCCGCAGCAAGGCCAGGAACATCAAGGCCTGCTGCCAGTCCCTCATGGATGAACATGGGGGGAAGGTCCCACCCGACATGGATGCCCTTGTCAAACTCGGTGGAGTGGGACGCAAGACCGCCAATGTCGTCCTTGGAAATGCCTTCAACATCAACCACGGCGTCGTGGTCGACACCCATGTAAAACGTCTCTGCTCCCTGCTGAAGCTCACCAAGGGAACCACACCCGAGCGCATCGAGAAGGACCTCATGGCCATCGTGCCCCGAGAGGAATGGACGATGTTCAGCCACTGGCTCATCTGGCATGGCCGCCGACGCTGCCCGGCCAGGCGACCGCAGTGCACCGATTGCGAGATCAACCACCTCTGCCCCTCATCCCAGGCCTGACATGTTGGAGGAATGGATGCTCATTCAGCACGGAAAGATGAAGGCCGACTTCAACATGGCCTTTGACGAAGCCATGCTCCTGAGGGTCAATGAAGTCGGCATGCCCATCCTGCGCTTCTATGCCTGGAACGAACCTGCTGCCACCTTCGGCTACTTCCAGAAGTATTCAGAGATCAAGCAGACCACCCCACTCCGTCCGCTGATCCGACGTCCCACCGGTGGCGGACTGGTTCCCCATGAGAACGACTGGACCTACAGCCTGACCTTTCCCGTCGGGCACGACTGGTATCGACTCAAGGCCGAGGAGAGCTACCAGCGCGTCCATGAATGGGTGGCCGATGCCCTGACCCGGGCAGGCATGCCCTCGGAACTTTCCCCCTGCTGCATCAAGGAAGGGCCCGGCCAATGCTTCCTCGGAGCCGAGAAATACGATGTCCTCCACAACGGCGCCAAGATCGCCGGTGCCGCCCAGCGACGAAACAAGCAAGGCCTCCTCATCCAGGGATCCATCCAACCCGGCAGCTCCAGCATCACCCGCGAAGCCTGGACCCAGGCCATGAAAGGCAAGCCTCCCACCGGAATGACCGCGAACGAAGACTGGGAGAACAAGCTGAAGGAAGAGGCGGAGACGCTGGTTGCGGAAAAATATGAGCGGGAGACCTACAACCAGAAGCGTTGAGAATCTCACGCAGAGGCGCAGTGGAGCAGAGATAATAAGATCGTACAATCGGCTGTGAATCCGATCATTTGTTCAGGGATTCACACCATGGCACAATGAAGACCAGCAAAAAGGGGAAGGACATGCTGAATCCTGGAACAACGGGATACCGCAAGCCTCCTGTCTTGCTGATTGAACTATTTCGGAGTCGCATCGAGTGCCGACATGTAGTTAAGAGTTAACCCGTGAAAGGGATAGCCGAGACATATCTATTGATATTCTTGGCAACCTTTGCATCGAGTTGTAACCGTCAATCAGCCAACCGAGAAACCCCAACCAGCTCTTTGGAATTCCTTTCTTCGATCGACTTTCACGTTGAGTCCGAAAAGCTAAGAGGCCGCCTTCCTGATCAAGAAGGAAGCTATCAAAATTGGAAAGTGTATCATGATAAACTGTTGGATATTGCCCAACGACATGGAACAGTTTCAGATATCCCAGATGAGCCGCCACCTGACTTCTACTACTCGGGCGATTGGTTCCACAAACTATCTGACGGGTTTGCAGTAAACAGCCAAAAGGCACTTTCATCTCAATCATTGAAAGAGCTTCGTGAGGTTGTCGCGAACCATGATGACCTTGCTATTCTCAACCTAGGGGGAGGATATGAGACCCCCTTAGAAGGATTGAGTATATTGATTTCAAGTGATCGGATCCTAGTCAGCTGCCGAGGAAAAGATGCTCAAGAATGCATCGAGTTTCTGTCCGGATTGGGCATCAATTTACAGAAAGCTGAGAATTCTAAATCTGAGGATTCTCAGAAAACACAGTAGCCATTGAGTGCGCCACCACATGATGCCTTTTATCCCCTCTCTTATTCCAGTTTTCGCTAATCGCACCTACGGCGCTTAATTCCCTCATATGGCGCACTTCTCCCGGGGTTAACACCCCGCGCTACATGCGCATGGCCCTACGGGCCGATTTCGAAGACTCTCCCAAGTTCTTTTCCTCCTTTCCTGGCTTCCTCATCCACCTGCTACTCATCAGGCGCTTGCGTTGCTGCATCTTAGGACGTAGGACTTGCTGCGATCCATTCCGCACACGATGACACCATCCCCAGAACCCAACCGCGAACCCCTCATCCTGCTGGGACTCACCGCATTGGTGCTCCTCTGGTCGGGGATCCAACCTCATGATCGGGTGACTTGGTGGCTGGAGGTGGGACCGGTGCTCATTGGTGCGCCGATACTCGTCCGGACCTGCAAGACCTTCCCCTTGTCGCCCCTGCTCTACCGGCTCCTCTTCATCCATGCGATCATCCTCATCGTGGGCGGCCACTACACCTACGCACGGGTCCCCGTCGGCTTCTGGGTGCAGGATCTCCTCGACCTTTCGCGCAACCACTACGATCGGCTTGGGCACCTTGCTCAGGGATTCATCCCGGCCATCCTCACCCGTGAGATCCTGCTGAGGAAGTCGCCCCTCAAACGAGGCAAGTGGCTCTTCTTCCTGTCCACCTGCGTCTGCCTTGCCTTCAGCGCCTTCTACGAACTGCTGGAATGGTGGGCAGCGGTCATCGGTGGTGACTCGGCCGATTCCTTCCTCGGAACCCAGGGCGATGTCTGGGACACCCAATGGGACATGTTCCTCGCACTCCTCGGAGCCCTCTCCGCCCTAACCTTTCTTGGAAATACCCATGATCGTTCTATGAGTTCGGTGGCGACGAGAGGAAAGTAGTCTCGTGACCACGTTGCAAAGCGCCACGCGGCGGCGCACTCCATGACACTGACGTGTTTTCGAATGATCCTTTGCAGTCGATTCGCCCGACAGGTTTGGGAGTGCGGGGCTGTGTCCCGCTTTGCAGCGCACCGTTTCGCACCTTCAGCGCTTGATTCCGAAATGAGACCCGTTTCCCCGAAGTTCGCACCCCTCACTCCACGCGCTTGACCCTCCGGGCGGTTTGTTGGTCATCCCTCACCTGGTTTCATTCATCCGGACATTCGCTGATTCTTCGACTCCCCTTCCTTCCTTTCCGCCTTCCTCATTCACTTCATCAAACGCTTGATTATTTGAGCCCCCCCACGATAGCTAAAGCTCCGCCTATTTGAACTGCCAAGACTTGCCAACATGAAACGTCCCCTCATCCTGTCCGCACTCCTGATCTGCTGCTTCTCCCTCAACACCCAGGCCCAGTTCGGCGGGTTCCTGAAGGACGTCGGAAAGAAAGTCCTCAAGAAGGAGGCTGAACGTCAGGTCGTGAAGGCCGTGACCGGCGAACTGGCTCCACCTGAGGAGGCCTTTGAATCCGTTTCACTGATCAACCCGGATGCCGTCGCCATTCCCACCATCTCCGACAAGGACATGGATTCGCGACAGGGCCGTCGTGCCGAGAAGCTTCTGGAAAAGTCCGACAAGATCCTGATCCCGGCCTTTCGCGTGGTGTTCAACACCCAGGCCAGTGCCTCCGCCAGCACCGACTCCCGCCTCATCAACCTCGGCAGCAGCTCCAAGACGAGCGACACCAGCATGACGATGAAGGTGAACCTTGGCGGGGTCACCGAGTCCGCGCTGCAGAAGATCGCCGATGAGGCCTATGCCGACTTCCTCGCCGGCCTGAAGGCCTCCGGCAAGGAGCCCATCCCCTACGACGAATTCAAGAACCACGAATCCTACAAGGAAATCGACTTCGCCGAAGCCTCGGCCGGAAAGGCCTTCTTCAAGGACATGAAGATGGGCGATCCGCGCGCCTTCTTCGTCCAGTCCCCCAAGGCGCTTCCCCTGTTCTTCCTGAACTCCGACCAGTTCGGCGACCAGGGAATCTTTGGCCTCGGCAACTGGAAGAAACTCACCGCCCTCTCTCATGACCTCGATGCCGTGATCGTCATTCCCACCATCTCGATCGACTTTGTTCAGATGCATGGCAGCGGAAAGCGGAGCCTGTTCAAGAAGTCCTCATCCGTGAAGATGCAACAGGAAGTTTCCCTGATCCCGCAGCTCAGCAACCTCTACGTCCTCCACGCCAAGTCCAAGGTGGCCGGTGACTTCCAGCAGTATCCACTCGATGAGGAGATCGTGATTCCCGGGGGGTATGGAAAGGCCACCCTCATCAAGGAGCGCGACAACACCGCCCTGGTCTATGCCCTCTCGGCAGCCACCGGAACCGCAGGAAGCGTGTCCAAGCGATCCGAATACATGATCGACGCCAATCCCGAAGCCTACGCGGCCCTCGCCCTCGCTGGCTGCAAGGCTCTGAACGGGAAGTATACCGAGTTCCTCAAGAAGTAGGTGCGACTCGATCCTCTGGGTTACGGCGGTGATATGGGGCTGGGTTCGAAATGAGAGCCTCGTCCCAAAACGCCACGCGGCGGCACACTCCCTGACACGGACGTGCTCCCGGAGGCACCTTTTCGATAGAAACACCCGATAGGTTCTGGAGTGCGGGGCTTCGTCCCGCTTTGAAGCGCGCCGAGTCGCACCTCCAGCGCTTCCTTTACTATTGGGAATCCATTAACCCGGGGGTGGCACCGCGCCGCTTGATGCCCTGCCACGAGCCAGTATCTTCAAACCCTCCGGACCTCTTGATTTTCTTTACCTTCCTTCCTTCCTTCCTCATTCAATCCCCCATTTCCCTTGATTACCCGGTGGAATTTCGGGTTTGATCTCCGGCTTTCCGCGTGAGGCGGGAAACCATTGATCACCATGTCAGATACTCCGGAAAATACGAACTCTGAGGAACAGGAGCCGCTCTCCGCGGCGGAGACCAATCAGTTGATCGAGCAGCGCAAGGCCAAGCTGCAGTCCATGCGGGACAAGGGCGTCGATCCCTTCCGGAACAAGTTCAAGACCGACCGCACGATCCAGGAGGCACGCGATGCCTATGTGGAGGACCAGGAGATCCCCGTGCGCATTGCCGGTCGCATCACCGCCCATCGCGACATGGGCAAGAGCCACTTCATGGACCTGCGCGACCAGACAGCGCGGATCCAGATCTACGTGAAGAAGAACGACATCGGTGAGGAGCAGTTCGAGATCTTCAAGCAGCTGGACCTAGGTGACTTCATCGGCGTAACCGGCACTCTCTTCGTCACCCGCACCGGCGAGCTTTCCGTGAAGGTCGATACCTTCACCGTCCTTTCCAAGTCCCTGCGCCCGATGCCCGCCAAGTGGCACGGCCTTTCCGACACGGAGACCCGCTACCGCCAGCGGTATCTCGACCTGATCGCCAACCAGGACGTAAAGCAAACCTTCCTCATGCGCAGCCAGATCCTGCATGAGATCCGCCAGTTCATGAACGGACGCGGCTACGTGGAGGTGGAGACGCCGATGATGCAGGCGATTCCCGGAGGCGCCGCAGCACAGCCTTTTGTCACACAGCACAATGCCCTGGGTTGCGAATTCTACATGCGCATCGCACTGGAGCTTTACCTCAAACGACTACTGGTGGGCGGCATCGACAAAGTCTTCGAGATCGGACGCAACTTCCGCAACGAGGGTCTTTCCCGTCGCCACAATCCCGAGTTCACCATGATCGAGGCCTATGAGGCCTATGGCGACTACGAGAGCATGATGGACCTGGTCCAGTCGATGATCTGCCACATCGCCGAGAAGGTGGTCGGCACCCTGGTCATCGAGCACAAGGATTCGGAAGGCAACGTCACCAAGACCATCGACCTGACCCCGGACTGGCGCCGCGTGAAGTACAAGGACCTGATCAAGGAGAAGGCTGGTAATGACTGGTTCGACCTGACGACTGAGCAGCGCAAGGCCAAAGCCATTGAGCTCGGAGCGGACGTCACCAATGATTTTGAGGATTTCGAGATCACCAGCGCGGTGTTCGAGAAACTGATCGAGCCCACCCTGATCCAGCCCACCTTCGTCACCCATCTTCCCAAGGAACTGGTACCGCTGGCCAAGCGCTCACCGGAAGATCCGGACACCGTGGAGGTCTTCGAGTGCTGCATCAACGGCCAGGAGATCGCCCCGGCCTACACGGAGCAGAATGACCCCATCGAGCAGCGCGAGCGCCTGGAGCACCAGGCAGGCGGTGAGCAGCAGAAGCTGGATGAGGATTTCCTCGTGGCGCTCGAACACGGCATGCCTCCGGCAGGCGGCATGGGCATGGGCATCGACCGCCTTTGCATGATGCTCCTCGGACAGGAAAGCATCCGCGACGTGATCCTCTTCCCGCAGCTCAAACCAAAGAGCTGAATTAGGAAGGCAGGAAGTAAGGAAAAAGAATACCTCCCTTCGGGAGCCGTTCATTCCTCAATTCCATTGCTCCCTGTTCAAGGAGCAACCAGCCGGTAGAAGCGATTGTTCTGACCGATGGCGCCGGTATCATTGTGGGTGAAGCTGCCCGCGGACTGGTGGTCGAAGGAGGCCACGTTGCTCCAGCCGGCCTGGCCCAAGGAAAGGTCATTGCTGGCTTCCAAGCGGATGCGACAGGATTCCGCGACCAGCATCTGCACGGTGATCGAACCGTTGGTTTCGCGGGTGAGGGTTCCCAGCATGGCGGGCGTATTGAGGGAGAAACAGAAGGTCACGTTGCCCTGGGCTCCGCTCTTTCCATCCACCGCCATGAAATAGGTGGTGCCAGAGGTGGCCTGGAAGGTCAGCCTGCTGGTGAGGTTGCCCCCGTGTTGTCGTCCTGCTTGATCTGTAGAATGTTGAAGTGGGAATCCGGGGTACCCGTGTAAATGGCCAGCATGGTGTCAAAGGCACCGCCCGTGGGAAGCAGGCTTCCCTTGGTGGTCACGGTGACGCTTCCATCCGATGGAGCCGTCCATTCAAACCAGATGGAAGCTCCTCCACCCTGCCCGGTGACATGCGTGGCTTCTCCGTTTTCCCGGCTTCCCCCGACATTGGTCACCTCGATGAGGTCCGCATTCCCCGTCAGCACAAGGGCATCAGCCAGGTCGTCATTGTTACCGTCCGGGAAAAACTGAAAATTGAAGGTGGCAGTCCCGGGATCGAAACTCGTGTGATGATCCACCGCGATGTGGATGGTGACCCCCGAGTCCACCAGGAAGTGAAGACGGCTGAAGGCACCGAGGCCGGGAGCATCGTCATTGGACTGAATCACCGAAAGGCCATCAACGCTGCTACCCGTGTAGGCCGCCAGCACGGTATCGAAATCGGATCCGGCGGTGTCGACGAGGATTCTTCCCGGTGAAGGCGTGGTGAAGCTCCACCAAGCGGAATTCTTTCCACCAATGCCTGCATGGAGGGGTTCCCCCGTCTCGCTGGTGGCGTCCACGATGTTCACGGACTCGGTCAAGGTATTGGCCCCAATCACCGTGGCACTGGCAAAATCATCATTGGCAGGTGCCGCTGCAGAGGCGCCTGACACGCCTGTCACCAGGCAGACCAGGAGGAGGAAATCACGAAATGTCAGCTTCATCACGCTAGGAAGTTCATCGGCGTCGCGCACGCACGGGTAAACCAAAAGCTCACCGGAACCGGGGTCAAAGTATCACAAGATTGTTTCGATGGACAATAATACTGCTTCTTCTGCCTCCTTTGACCGTCTTTGAACTCCATTCCGCCATCCCCCTTGCGAACTCGGTTCCGTCCATGTCGCAGATCGACACGACGTCCCCTTTGGAAAAGGTCCCAGTGACCTTCCTGATTCCCGGAAGCAGAAGGCTCTTCCCGTTCTTCCGCAGGGCCTCCTTCGCTCCCTCATCCACGCTCAGCACCCCTTTTGGATGGTGGAAGAAGGCAATCCATCGCTTTCGGCCCTTCAGCTTGGAATCACTGGCCTGAAAGAGAGTACCGATCCCATCCCCTTCAAAGACCTCCTGCAAAACCTTTTTCTTTCGACCGGGTGCGATCACCAAGGGAATACCGGACCGCATCACGATCCTAGCCGCCTCGATCTTGGCGGACATTCCTCCGGTAGCCGTGTCACTCATCGTCCCCTTCGCCGAGCGCACCAGGGAACTGTCGATCTTGTCCACCTCCCGGAGCAGTTCCTCGTTCTCCTCACCAAAATTCCGGATGACCCCATCCACCGAGGTCAGAATCACCAGGGCATCGGCAGGCACCAGGCAGGCTACCAGCGCGGAGAGCCGGTCGTTGTCGCCAAATTTCAACTCCGTGCAGGAAACCGTGTCATTCTCATTGATGATCGGAACCACCCCATGGCCCAGCAGCGTGACCAGGGTATCGCGGGCGTTGAGATGGCGTTCGTGATGGCGAAGGTCCTCATGCGTGAGAAGCACTTGTGCGGTCTTGAGCCCCTCTGCCGCAAAAAGCCGGTCGTAGGCATTCATCAACTGAGCCTGCCCCGCCGCCGCGCAGGCCCTCAACTGCGCGAGGTCCGTGGGGCGCTTCTCGATGCCAAGCCGTCCCATCCCGGCACCCACCGCCCCGGATGAAACGAGCATCACCTCCCTACCCTGTGCCATCAACGTGGCCACCTGCCGAACAAGGCTCCGCAACTGTCGTGTGTCAGGCCGATTCTGGGAATCGGTCAGGATTCCGGTACCGAGCTTGACCACGATGCGGGTCGCTTCCTTGAGCTTGGTTCGTGACATGGATCTTTCGAAAAAGGCGAGGGATGCAACACCGGGCGCACCCCGCACCGACAGTGCGGCGATGGACCCGGTTCAGCAAGAATCAACGATCGACACGGGCTCCCCCGCCCGCAACCAGCTTCTCCACCTCCGCCTTGGAGGCCATGGACGTGTCGCCCGGAGTGGTCATCGCCAGCGCACCATGGGCAGCACCATATTCCACCGCCAGCCCGGGATCCCCCAGCTCCATCAGTCCATAGACAAATCCCGATGCAAAGCTGTCTCCTCCACCGACTCGATCAAAGATCTCAAGCGCCTCGCGATGGGTCGACTCATGGAACTCCCCGTCATACCAGCAGATGGCACCCCAGTCGTTGGTGGTGGCCGTCCTGACCGTGCGTAGCGTGGTGGCGGTTGCCTTGAAGTTGGGAAACTCGCTGACCGCACGTCGGATCATTTCCTTGAACTTGTCGATCTCGATGGACGAGATGTTCTCATCCACCCCCTCAACCTCGAGTCCGAGGCAGGCCGTGAAATCCTCCTCGTTCCCGATCATCACGTCCACGTGCTGCGCGATCTCACGGTTCACCTCCTGTGCCTTGGCATGGCCACCAATGGACTTCCATAGCGAAGGACGGTAGTTGAGGTCGTAGGAGACCACCGTGCCGTGCTTCTTCGCTGCCTGAACAGCCTCCAGCACCAGGGCGGCCGTGGTTTCCGAAAGCGCGGCAAAGATCCCTCCGGTATGAAACCAGCGCACGCCCTGTTTCCCAAAAAGGTCCTCCCAGTCGATGTCGCCGGGCTTCAATTGGGAAGCCGCCGTGTTGCCCCGATCAGAAACCCCCACCGCACCCCGGATTCCAAAGCCACGCTCCGTGAAGTTCAATCCATTGCGCACCTCACGTCCAATGCCGTCATACTTCCGCCACTGGATCAGCGAGGTATCCACCCCGCCCTGCAGGATGAAGTCCTCCACCAGCCGTCCGACCTCGTTGTCGGCAAAGGCGGTTACCACCCCTGTCCTGAGTCCGAAACAGCGACGCAGGCCGCGGGCGACGTTGTATTCGCCGCCGCCTTCCCAGGCATTGAAGCGGCGGGCCGTCTTGACGCGGCCCTCGCCCGGATCCAGTCGGAGCATGATCTCGCCGAGGGAGATCAGGTCGTATTCGCACTCACTGGCGGGTCTGACTTCTAGCTTTGCCATGGATCTGGGTCGTTTTTGGAAAATATCGTTCTAAAAGGACTGCGACGGGCCGCAGGAAAGGCGGGAAATGTCGGTAATAGGCGTTTTGTAGACAATTCATTTCTTGGAGCCCTGGGATCCATGCCAAGCGTGGTTCCTTGAATGAAACCAGATTGCACATCGTTTCACTTCCATTATCCTCGCTCCTATGAACCGCCGGACAAGGTGCATTCTGTTTCTATTCGTCACGCTTGCGTGGCTCGCCCAGGCAGCCACGCTTCCCGTGCAGACGTCCGACAAGCCCAAGGCCCTCGCCTTCGATGCGTTGAGCAAGACGGAGAAAGGCGACGGCAAGGTTGAGGAGATCCATTTCAAGTTTGCCGTCACCAACACCCTGGACAAACCCTTCCGGATCGATCGCATCAGCACCTCCTGTGGCTGTACCGCCGCCAAGATGAAGGAAACGCCATGGGTCATGGAGCCGGGTGAGGTGGGCAGCATTGAGGCGACCATGAACGTCCGTGGCAAATACGGCCGCGTGGTCAAGACGCTCATGGTCCACACCGAGGACGGCCCGGTCACCCTGATTGTCCAGTCGGAGCTGCCCGCCTTTCAGCCCAACCGGGCACCTGAAATGATGAAGCGCAGTGACAATATCGCGAAGGCCCTCCAGGACAGGCAGTCCTTGTTCAAGGGGGACTGCGTCAGCTGTCACGTGAAACCCGGTGAGAACCAGATGGGCAAATCACTCTACGACGCCTCCTGCGGCATCTGTCACGAGGCGACCCACCGCGCCGCCATGGTCCCCGCCCTGGTCAGCCTGCCCAAGGCGACCAATGCCGAATACTGGGAGAAGTGGATTCGTTACGGACGCGATGGAACGCTGATGCCGGCCTTCGACAAGGAATATGGAGGTCCGCTCACTGAGGAACAGATTGACTCCCTGGTCGAACACCTTAAGACCACCTTTCCTAACCGGTACCCCACCAAGGCGGTCGAGCTCCCCGTCAAACCACAGGCTTTGAAGTAGTTCATGAGTGGCAGGGCTCCCTTTATCAGCTTCGAAGGAAACGAAGGCGCCGGGAAATCCACCCAGATTGCCCGCCTCGCTGAAAGGTTGCGCGAGGAGGGCCATGACGTACTTCACGTCCGCGAACCGGGAGGTACGGACCTCGCCGAGGAGATACGCAGGATCATCAAGCATCCGGAGTCCAAGGAACCCATGGCTTCCGAAACAGAGCTCCTCCTCATCGCAGCCAGCCGGGCCCAACTCGTGCAGGGAAAGATCCTTCCTGCGCTGAAAGCGGGTACGATCGTCCTCTGCGACCGCTACACGGATTCCACGCGCGCCTACCAGGGCTATGGTCGTGGACTCCCCATGGGCGACATCAAGTCGTCGATCCAACTGGCGACCAACGGCCTCGAACCCGACCTGACCTTTTTTCTCAACCTGCCCCAGGACGAGTCGGACCGACGGGTGGAAACGCGGGACAAGGTCGCGGACCGGATCGAGGCCTCGGGTTCCGATTTCTTCGCACGCGTCCTGCATGGTTACTCGGAAATCGTTGTGAAGAATCCAGACCGCATCCAGGTGATCGATGCCACCGGAACCGAGGAGGCCGTGGCCGAGGAGATCTGGGACCTGGTGTTTCCCCTCCTGCAAAACGAGGAGGAAGAGGCATGAGAATACCCGACATGAATGGAGGGACAAGCTCCCGCGCGTGCCTTTCGAGAGACCTGGACTACACTCAAGGAATTAAATTGGGATTCGCAGGAGCTTATCCCTCCAACCATCATTCAACTTCCCGGGAAATGAAGAAACCCATCGTCATCCTGCTGGCACTCCTTGTCCTTTTGGGCACAGGCTGCAGCTCCACCAAGTTCAAGCGGGAGTGGAAAAAGACGCCCACCGCCCTCACCGATCCGCAAGGAATGGAAGGTCGTTGGGAAGGCAGCTGGCTCAGCGGCCACAACGGCCACAAGGGCAAGCTCCGCTGCATCGTGACAAAGCAGGACGATGGATCCCACGACTTCTACTTTTACGCCACCTTCTGGAAACTCTTCAGCGGAGCCTACACGTCCCGCTTTGACGTGAAGGAAAACGATGGCACCTACTCTTTCAGTGGAAGTCATCAGATGCCCAAGCTTTACGGCGGCCTTTACACATACGAAGGAACCGCCACCGACACCGACTTCGACGCCACCTACAAATGCCGCATCGATCATGGCACCTTCACCATGAAGCGCTACCAACCTGAGAACGATTAAATGGAATCCATCCAACTGAAACGAGCCTGCGACGCCATCCAGATCCCTGCCGGAAAC
>CAZKNW010000001.1:0-42437 GCA_964554035.1 uncultured Verrucomicrobiota bacterium | reverse complement strand
GCTGATGGACTGGGGACTGGCCAAATTCCTCGGCGAAGAGCAGGAGCCCTCATATACCCAGGACGAAACGGCTCCGGCATCCGCTGAAACGCGAGCCATCGATCTCACCCACGAAGGGTCCATCATCGGCACCCCCTAGTTCATGCCGCCCGAACAGGCACGAGGAGAGCTTTCATCGATTGACGAGCGCTCTGACATCTACTCTCTGGGTGCAATCCTCTATGAGATCCTCACGCTTCAGCCACCCGTGAGCGGGGATTCCGTCGATGAAGTGCTGGAGAAGATCCGGTCGGGCGACATCACTCCACCTTCTTCCATGTCGAACAGCTCCCAGGCAGGTAGACCAGGTAAGGGAAATGCTCCACCGAGGAAGCCGCTTCCCCTCCGCTACGGCAGGATTCCAAGTGGCCTTTCGGCGATCACCATGAAGGCGCTTTCGCGGGACCCCGAAGAGCGATACCCAACAGCAACCGGACTGGCCGAAGACATCGAGGCCCACCGGCGGGGTTACGCCACCTCGGCCGAGACCGTCAGCACGCTCGGCCTTTTGTGGCTGATGGCCAAGCGCCACCGCTCGCTGAGTATTTCCATTCTTGTCCTTCTGATGGCATCCACCCTCTTCCTGGGAAAGGTCATTGAAAGTGAGAGACGAGCACGTACTTCCGCCGAAAGGGCCACCGACGAGGCACTGCTTGCCAAGAAGTCCGAGCTGACGGCCAGAAAGGAGGCCGAAAGGAGTCGACGCGCCCTTGCCCGCGCCGAAGTGGCCCTGGCCACCGATGACGTAGTCGGGCACCGGGCCAGCGATGCGATGAAGCATCTTGAGGGCGTTCCAAAGGATCTCAGGGATCAGGAGTGGCATTATGTCCGAAAAACGGTGGACTCCTCCCTGCTTCAACTTCCCCTTTCCCAAGCGAACAACGCGCACAGGACGATGGAAGCTGTTCCCGGGTCACCGGGAACCTTCTGCTACCTGACAGAGATGGCGGAACTGGGACTCTTCAATGTGGAAGAGGGTCTGCAGGCCCTCGTCGCCACACGGTTCGACAAGGCTTCCCACCTCGCAATCTCAGCAGGCGCCGGTTTCATCGCGGTTTCGTCGGCCGTGGAGGGCAGAATCAACCTGTTCGATCTCGAATCACTTGCCTTCCAGAGTTCACTTTCCTATTCGGCAAACCCATTCAGGCAGATCGATGCATCCCACGACGGCAGACTCGTGATCATCAGGCAGAACAATATCGTTGAAGTCGTTGACCCCACCAGAAAAAGACCCCGGATCACGATCAACGACAGCGATCAGACAAGCTTCAGCCTGGATCCGAGATCGGAGGTTCTTTACACGGCAGGCACCCAGATCCGTCTCTACTCCACCTCCGATGGCAAACGGATCTGCAGTATTCCCCTTCAGGCGGAGCAACATCATCCCTTCTGCATGGAGGTCAGCCCCGATGGGAGGCTTCTGGTGCTTGGGGATCGAAATGGCAACATCATCATCAAGGACACCGCCATCATTCGTGAAGGAAGAATCGGCAATCGTCGAAGGCTCTCCGTTTCAACGGGTCCAGTAATGGATTTCGCCTTTCCCAACAACGAGTCCGATCTTCTGGCACTGAGCAAAAACAACTTTGGCGTGGTGAAGGAGATACGCCCCATCATCCACCTGATCAACATTCCCCTTACCACGGTTTCGAGGAGTTTTCTGGGCCCCATGCCGGACTCGGATCAAATCTGCATCGACGCCTCTGGAAGCTATCTTGCCACCACGGGAATCCGGGGCAAGATCTGGCGCCTTCCCACCATCAAACCCGACTGGGAATGGACTTTCCAGGGCAAGGGTCACCAGGTGGTCTTCTCTCCGGACGGCAACGTGGTCCTTTCCTCGAAAAACGATCGCGCCATGGAACTCGTTCGTCTGGCCGATGATGGAAGCGTGACCAGAAAACGGATTGATCTGCCTGTGAAGTCCGCCCTCCTCGCCTCCAGCCGGAATCAGGAAAGGCTCGTCGTCATGCCCAGTCAGACAGCCAACCGGACCGAGCTGTTCTCATGGGGGGAGGACGCAAGTCTGCAGAAGATCCAATCAATCCCCTCAGGCGGGAACACGCACCAGCTTCGCCTGTCCCCGGAAGCGGATCGCCTGGCGCTGATCGGCAGGCCTTTCACGGTGCTCGATCTGCAGGGCGGAAAATCACGACATGTGATCCAGGCGGACGAGATGATCAGGCCCTTTGAAGCGGTCTTTCTTCCCGGCGACAGGCTGGCTGTAAGCTTCATTGGAAATGCGCTTCGCGCCATGCCCGGGAGCACGGAACACCTTGGAATCTGGGATCTGGACACCTCTCGATGGACTCATCTCCACACCAACAGCTTCAGCATCACCAAATTGGATCTGTCGCCGGACAAATCCCTGCTGGCAGCCGCCTGCTCCGACTACAGGCTCCGCCTCTACGACCCGGACACACTTGAATTGAAGAAATCCATACGGACCCACGACCAGGAATTGCTCTCAACGGTGTGGAGCCCGGATGGCAGGGAGATCGCCACTTCTTCATTGGACCTGACGATTCGCTTCTGGGACCCGACCGATTTCCGGTTGATTCGCGAATTCGCCGGTCAACCCCGCCCTTCGCACCACCTCAACTACAGCCCTCCCGGGGATCGTTTCGCGGCCGTGGGAAGTGCCGGCGTCTGCCGGGTCTGGAAATTATCGGAAGACCACCACCGACCATCGGAGCCTTTTTCTGCTCGAACGGCCCGTGAATGACTCAATCCCGCCTTGTCAAACGATGGGGCTCCATTGAATGATTTGCGACGTGTTTCCAACTTTTCGCAAGCACCTTTCCTTATTGGTCTTCGCCCTGCTCCTCCTCTCGTCTAGAGGATTTGTATCCATCGCGGCGGATTCCACCCTTCAATTCAACGACCCGTCCCCCAAGACCTACAAGCTGAAGGCGCGGGCGAGCCAGATTGATCCCCGCTGCAAGGAGTATCCCAACATCGACTTCGTCTTTGAAAAGGGCGGCAAGGCACAGGACTGGGAGAATGCCTCGGTGGACACGCGTGTGAAGCCTCGCGGCAAGCTGGTCATCTGGCTCATGAGCCACAACGAGCGTCTCTTCGAACGGATCAACAGCTATGGCATCCATGCCATCCAGCCCCACTATGCCAACAAATGGTTCTCCAAGGTCTGCAAGGAGAATCCGGTGGGCGAAAACTGTCGTGGTGATATGCGACTGGAAGCCGCCACTGGTGAGGACTTCAGTGATTCAGCAGACATTCAGAAGCCGGATGGCATGATGGAACGTGCGCTTCAGTTCGTGAAATGGCTTTCCTCGGAGAATCCGGAAGGACGCTGGGACTACTTCCTGACCAAGGATGGAAAGGGCCTTCGCTGGGAGGACGTCATCGTGGCCGGCAGTTCGCATGGTTCCACGACGGCAGCCCGCTTTGCCAAGCACCAGAAGGTCAGCCGGGTGGTGATGCTTTGCGGACCGCGCGACCAACTTCAGGTCTGGCAGAAGCTACCCTCCGCCACCCCTGCCAACCGCTATTTCGGCTTCAGCCACGTGCTGGATGGTGGTTGGACGGCCGATCACTACTGCCGTTCATGGGAACTGCTCGGTCTACACCGCTACGGACCCATTGTGGTAGTCGACGGCGAAGAACCACCCTACCAGTTCTCACGTCGACTGATCACCGCGGCTGATGTGAAGAACGACGCCAAGAAGGCCCATTCAGCAGTTCAACCAGGAAGCAGTTCCCCCAAGAATGCCAAAGGGGAGTTCCTCTATGAACCGGTCTGGGAATACATGTTCACCCATCCTGTCGACAAGGTGGGCCGGACCAGCCCGATGGATCCGGAATGCCTGAAGGATCAGAGGTAGCCAGGAGCAGCTACCTTGCGCCTGGCACCGCGTAGCCCCACCGATCAATCCATTTCGCCCACCGCTGGCGAACGCGCAACTCGTCCTCCTCCTCCAGGGAGAATCGGTTCTTCTGATAGCTTTTCAGGGAAGCCAGATAGCGCTGCGTGGAAACCTCAGCATCCTGCCACCCGGAGATTCCGAGTCGTTCGTGGATGCCTTTCAGGACGGCCAATGGATCATTCTCGAGGTCTTCAAAGGCAATCTCGGCGAACTGGTCGTCCCTCAACTGCCTTCGATCCTGGTCCAGGGTATCCATCAGCTTCGGATAGTTGGTGAGAACCATCTCCTCCACGTCAAGGTGGTCAAAGGACTGCAGCGCCAGTTCTGGAAGCAACTTCCGATAGTAGTGCACTGTGGAGGAGTAGACGACGAAAGGATTGCGATGGATATGAATGAACTTCGCTTTGGGCCACAGCTTCAGAAGTCGTGACATTCTGGCGGTGTAAACCGGGTTCTTGATGAGGAGCCGTTTCCCGTCCTGATGCCTGGAGACCTTCCTGTAGAAATAAAGGATCCGACGTTCCCACTCGGCAACCTCCTCTTCAGTGACACCTTCGAAAAACACACCTTCATCAAAGTTCCTCTGAAAGGATGCCGGAAAGTAGACCGCATGAAACACGGAAAGCATCTGCATGTTGGCCATGGGGATCTCATCCTCCTGGGGAGACTGGGGCGTCACTGCGACCTGGTCGACTCCCCTGTCTTCCGGGAGACCCTTTTCAAGAAAGGGCCGGAACCAGGATGCCAGCGTGAGCAGTTCCCAGGGAAGCCCGCTGGCCAGGGGGGTAATGATGCCAAACCTCGAGGAACAACCCAGCAGGTTGTGGAGGTGGGTGGTCCCCGACCGCCAGTGTCCAACCACAAAAACCGGCTCCGAATCATAATCCGGACCGACAGGCACCTCTCCCATCATGGCCCGTTCAAGCAGCGTGGCCGGAAGCCGGACCGCCGCCGCGCCCAGGAAGGCCAACATGTGAGGGACTGTCTTCAAGGGAACCCCTCCCTGTCGACGCAAGGCCCGCAGAAGGGTGGAAAAATTTCCGCCCATGAGCGGATGCATCAGAGTTGGCATGAGAAAAAAGACGGTTGATTCGCCCGAATTGATTTGCTTCGGACAACGTTTCTGTGGTCCCTGCTATCAGGCATTGGCGACGATTTCCGGGTCGGAGGCGTTTCTGAAACCGATAAACCCTTCACTATGGACCAGCAAGCCACATCCAGATTCGACCTGAAGAAACTCGTCAATGACCGTCGGTCCGAGATGTTTCAGGTTTTTGGGGACAACGTGAACCCAAAACTCACCCAGGTCCTAAAGACCATAGGCTTCGACCGAAACTATGTACGAGGGGAAGGTTCCTATCTCTACGATGAATCAGGGAAGCGCTACCTCGACTTCCTGTCGGGCTACGGCATGTTCAACATCGGCAGGAACCATCCAGTCATCAAGCAGACCATTCGTGACTACCTGGACCTGGACGACCCATGGAAGATCCAGATGGGAGCCACCCTCCTGCCCGGGCTACTCGCCGAGAAACTGCTCAGCCACGCACCTCACCTCCAGAAGGTCCAGTTCGCGAACTCAGGTGCCGAATGCAACGAGGCTGCCTTGAAGTTCGTCCGCTGCGCCACCCGGCGCGAGAAGGTGCTCTTCTGCGACCGCGCCTTTCACGGCCTCACCTACGGTGCCCTTTCCATGAACGGCTGCCCTAGTTTCCGCGACGGGTTTGTCAGCTTTCTTCCAGGCCTGAGCAACATCCCTTTTGGAAACCTCGAAGCGCTGGAGGCAGCCCTGTCCAAGTCGGACGTGGCCGGATTGTTCATCGAACCCGTACAGGGAAAAGGGGTCTATCCGGCAGAGGACGAGTATCTCCTTTCGGCCCAGAGGCTGTGCAGGAAATACGGCACAAAACTCGTGCTCGATGAAGTACAGACGGGAATGGGAAGGACCGGCAAGCTCTTTGCCTACCAGCACGTGCCCGGCTTGGAACCGGATCTTCTCCTCGTGTCCAAATCACTTTCCGGAGGCATGGTACCCGTTGGAGCCGTGCTGATGAAGGAGGACATCTACAGGAAGGTCTTCTCGAGCATGGACCGATGTGTCGTCCATTCCTCAACCTTTTGCCAGGGAGGCCTCGCCATGGCATGTGGACTCGCCACACTGGATATCCTTGAGTCAGAGAAACTGATCGAGAACGGCGCACGGATGGGGGAACGTCTCATCACCGGACTCCAGGACCTGATACCCAGGTATGAACTCTTGAAGGAGGTCCGAGGCAAGGGGCTGATCATCGGAATTGAACTGGGAGCTCCAAAGACGTTCGCCATGAAGTCAGCGTGGAAGCTGATCCATGCGGCCGACGGAGGGCTCTTTCCCCAGGCCATCATCATGCCACTCCTCGATCAGCATCACATCCTCACCCAGGTGGCTGGCCACAACATGGATGTCATCAAGATCCTGCCTCCCCTGACCATCACGGAAGAGGACGTGGATCATTTCATCGGATCCTTCGAAAGTGTTCTGGCAGAATGCCACAAGTTTCCCGGGCCAGCCTGGACGACCGCAAGCCATCTGATGAAGTTTGCCCTCACCAACCGGACCTAGCGCGTTCCCGACGATTCCATCGCCGGCCAGAAGAAAGGCAGATCGGACGACAACCAGTGCGGTGTCACGGCAGGTTAGTTCTTCCCTGGATCTGTCCGCTTTTCCCAGGCGGTGAACCGTTTCAGCAGCTGTTTCACCTTTTCGGGATGTTGGTCCGCCAGGTTGTCCAGTTCCGTCCCATCCTCGGCAAGGTTGTAAAGTTCCCATGCCTCCTTCTTGCCGGCGCTCACCAGTTTCCAGTCACCCTGCCGCACGGCACGTCCCTTGTTGTGCGCCCAGAAAAGGGTGCGATCGCTGGCTTCCACGCCATGGGTCTTGAGATGTTTCAGGAAGGACTGTCCCTCCATCGGCAGGGGCTTCTGCTCAGGCTGGGTCACTTCAGCCGCTTCCAGGAGCGAAGGCATCACATCAACAGCATGACTGACCTGGTGGACCAACCCACCGGCAATGTCATGACCAATACCATCTGGCCATGACACGATCAGCGGTGATCGCGTTCCGCCCTCATGGTCATACTGCTTGAAAAGCCGGAAAGGTGTATTGGAGGCATTGGCCCACCCATGACCATAGGACTGGAAGGTGCTCTGGTCCCCCGGCATCAGGCCGGGAATGTTGCCGGGACGGATCGGACGCTTCTTCCCATCCGTGGTGAATTGACGAGTCCAGGATCCGGTCCGCTTCTCACCGTATTCCACATGGCATCCGCCGTTGTCGTGATGAAACAGGATGAGGGTGTCCTCAAAACGTCCGACCGACTTGAGGTATTCCACGACCCTTCCGATATTGCGGTCCATGCTCGTGACCTGGGCGGCATAGACCTCCATGCGGCGCTGCTGCCACTCCTTGTGATCGGCATCCTTCCATGCAGGAACCTCTTCATTGCGCGGTGAAAGCCTCCAGGTTGGATCCACGATGCCCATCCTCTTCATGCGCGCATGTCGTTGAAGGCGCAACTCATCCCACCCCATTTCATAACGACCCTTGTAGTGCTCAATGTCCGCAGGTCGTGCATGGAGGGGCCAATGCGCCGCCGTGTAGGTCAGGTAGAGGAAAAAGGGTGTCTCGCCCGGAACATCCTTGAGAAAGCCCAATGCATGATCGGTCAGGGCATCGGTGTAGTAGTAGTCGGGATTGTCCTTCCACTCGTGGGTCATGTCCTTGCCGTCCAGTTGAAGATCCGCCGGTGCGAAAAAATCCGAAGCACCGTGGATGGTGCCGTAGAAATGATCGAAACCACGATGATGGGGCGCGTTGGGTCCATCGGGTTCATTCGCGCTGGAAAGGTGCCATTTCCCGGACATCAGGGTGGTGTAGCCCTTTGACTTGAGAAGCTGGGGAAGCGTGGAGGAACGTGGGTGCAGCCCACCATCGGCAGAGCCTTTCCTGGGCAGGGCCGTCCTGGGATAGAGGCCTGTCATGAGACTGGCTCGCGTGGGCCAGCACATGTTGTTCACGTAAAAGTTCGTGAAGCGCAGCCCCATCCAGGCCAGCCCATCGAGGGTTGGGGTCTCGATCTCACCTCCGTAACAGCCAAGGTCCGAGTATCCCATGTCATCCGAGACAATCAGGACGATGTTGGGGCGCCCGGCGGCATTCAGCTGCAGGGACAGGGTGAGTAAGAGGATTGAAAGAATCGAGCGCATGATCCGACCTACTTTTTCTTCTTTCCACCGCCCTGTCCCGCCTTCCTGGCACGGACAGTGGTCACGAATTTCTCATCGGGAGCCGAGTCGAGGATTCCGGAAAGGATGATACCCAGCCGCTTGCGGTGCATCTGTCCGACCTTCCCCTCCACCGGATGCTCCTCGAGCCAGTCCGCAGGAACATGGAACAGCCTTCCATCGGCATAGAGCTTCCACTCGGCATCCCTGACGAAGCTCACGTAGGGACCATCGGAACCCCGGTTGTAGCTCTGGAAGACCCAGCCCCGTGCGCGGCTTGAATCGCCCTTCATGATGGGAAGAAGACTCTGGCCATCCGCATAGTCCGGGATGCTTCCTCCCACGGTGTCGACAATGGTGGGCAGGAGGTCCGCAAAATCGATGGGTGTATCAATCTCCTGCTCCGCCGGGATGACACCCGGCCAGTTCGCCACAAAGGCCACCCGGTTTCCGGCATCGGTTGTCTTGCCCTTGCCACCCTTGATCCCGCCACGCCCCGGAAAGGGCGAGGTGATGCCCTGATTGGTTCCGTTGTCCCCCGTCACGATGACCAGGGTGTTCTCCCTGAGACCATTCTCTTCAAGGGAGGCGACCAGCTTCCCTACCACCTTGTCCATGTAGTGGACCATGTCCCGGAAGTGTTCGAGGCTCCCCCGTTTCTTGTCCATCTTCTCCCAGTCTGGGCTGTCGGGTGTGGGATCGAAGGGATTGTGGACGAGAATCATCGGGTAATAGGCGACGAAGGGTTGCTCCTTGTTGCGCTTGAAGAAGTCGCAGAGGTAGTCGGAAACCATGTCCGGGCCATACTTGCCCTCGGTGCCCTCCACGAGTTTTCCATTGTCGTAGAGCTTGGGTGACTTGAAGCGTGAACCCTTGTTCTTGAACTCCTCCGGAGCCTGCTTGGGATCGAGCCCCTGAAAATGCCAGAGGTAATATTCATCGAAACCGGCCTGATGAGGTCCATTGAGGTTCTCGGGAGACAACTGCCATTTGCCCGCGATCACCGTCCTGTAGCCCTCCTTCTTCGCTTCCTTCGCAAAGGTGGGTTGCGTCAGGTCGAGCTCACCGAAATGCATGTAGTTCCGGAAGTTGTATTTCCCGGTCATGATCTTCACCCGTGAAGGCGTGCAGATCGGCTGGGAATAGGCCTGGGTGAAACGCGTACCTCCCGTGGCCAGGGAGTCGATGTTCGGCGTCTTGTAGAACTCGCTCCCATAGCTGCTGTAACATTCAAAACCGACATCATCGGCCATGATGAGCAGCACGTTGGGCTTCTTCGTCGCTGCAACCGTGGAAAGGGAATACAGTCCTGAGAGAAGTAGCATCAGGACGAAGCGGATCACGAGGCGTCTAGGGGGCATACAGGAAGCGTAGAGCAGGCCTTCCGATTTGTCACAAGCCGATTGCCACCAGCCTCATTCCCCGATGCAGATCAGCTCCCGGATGGTGTGGGCATAGATCCTCCCATCGGCAAAGGACAGGCTCGCACGATGATAGGACTGCCCGACAGGGCCGAGGTCGTTGATTCCCACGACGGCATTCTCAAGAAGTTCCGCCGCATTCCAGCGGATGACATAGACCGTCCCGTTCATGACAGGGACGTAGAGGTTTCCGCCTGCCACGGATGGGGTCGCTGCGGCAATGTGGCCAAAGCCGCTGCCCATGGAACGCTTGTCTCCATACACCACAAGGCCCCGCGAATTCTTCATGTCATTGGGTACAAAGGTCTGGTCCTTCATCTGCCTGTCCTGCTTGGACCGCGGCGCGGCATACCAGAGGTAATCATCCTTGGCACCCTTCTCCCTCCTGAGCTGAAGGGGAAGCTCGATGTATTCGACCGTCCCTGCATCCACATCCACACGGCCAAGATAGGGCATGGTGTAGCTGCGGAAATAATGCCAACGCCCCACAAGGAGATTCGATGTCTGGGTGATCATCCGGTTCTTGCCCGTGTCCTTGATCGTCTCACGACGCAACTCCAACCCCTTTGGACCACGTGCCCTCACGGGAACATCCTCAAGGATGTTGATCCGCTTCACGATCGAGCCATCCTTCTCGCTGATGGAAAGATGCTCCCCCTTGTGAAAGATGTGGACCCTGCCGCCAAAGAGCCGGTAACTCATGGTTCCCATGAACCCCTCCAAGGGGAGGGTCCATAGGGTTTCACCGTTGTCCAGGTCCACCATCGAGATCCCTTCCGGCTTTTCAGGCGGACCGTGCCCACCGCCGCGCCCCACGACCGCAACTGGACGTCCATCCCTTGTCCTTGCAGGCAGGATGGCGCACCCCATGTTCACGCCGCATTTCGTGGTCCACACGACCTCCCCGCTCGTCAGGTCCAAGGCCTGGAGCTGGGTCCACATCTCAAGGGGGGAGTCCTTGTACTTGTGGGGAAAGTTGCCGTCCGGATCCGGGGGGTATATCTGCCGTGTAAACACCCATTTGCCGTCATGCAGGAAGGGAAGCGTGCGCCCCACAGTGAGGTAGTCCCTGCTCCAGATGGGATTGCCCTCGAGGTCAAAGCAGGCGATGCCGCCAGAGGCATTGGCGAAAACAACGCGTTCCCCATCACAGGCCGCAGGAGGTGCACTACTGTCGCTGAAGCACCCCGAAAGACGCAGGGGATGCTTGCCCTCAATATCACGCTTCCAGAGGACCTTGCCGGTGGAGGCATCGACGCACCACGCCACGATGTCCTTGCCCAGTTCGGAATCCTTCTCAACCGGTTTCATGGTGGTGAAGAAGACACGCCCCTTGGCGATCACCGGTGTGCTCTGCCCCGTCTCAGGCAGGGTCAGCTTCCAGGCAATGTTCCGGTCCTGCGTCACACTCCATGAAGTGGGTGCAGGCTGCCCGGCACGAAAATCACCCACCGCTCCCGCACCTTGGGGCCAATCCTCCGCACTGGCTCCAATACTGACGACCGCCAGGAGCAGGCACACCAAACCGTTTCGAATTCGTTTCATGGCAATGGAAAACTCTTGAAGACCTTGATCACCTCTCCTGCCTCGCCCGTGTTGTCAGGAAGGAAGTTGCAGGCCATCACAAAGGGGCCATGACTCGCGACCGCATCGAAGGTTCCGGCATCCAGCCCCTCAAGGCAGGCTTTTGCGGCATCCGCACTCGGGCACTCGTCGATGGCAACGATCTTGAAGCCTCCTTCGTGCATGGAAAGCGTCAGTGTCACGTGGTCCACGGAATCACGGCAAAGCCCCGCACCTCCCGAGATCTTGCCATGGATGCCACCCTGTTTCATGTGGGTCACAAGGGCAGGAAGCCGGCTGGTCTTTCGGGGCCCGCATCCTGCGAGCAAGACCAGGCAAAGCAGCGGAAGCAGGTTTCGCAATCGCACAAGGGTCATGAGGTTCTGGGCGAAGGATGACACTTCAGTCTGCCGGGGTCACGCGAACCTTCCTGACCGCCAGATCTCCAAAGGCGAAACTGATGGTGAACTCACCCTTCTTTCGGGAGAAACAGGCATGCTCGAAACGCCCCTCAAAATCACCGATCCGGATCTCCCCCTTTCCCCCCTTGATGCTGATCTCACAAGGCGTCCACTTGTCTTCCAGCTGCTTGGCTGATGGAACACCGTCGCTGGCGATGGGAGTCGGCTTGTTCTCCTTCGAAGGGCCCGACCAGCCGAAGATCCGCGAACGCCCATCCGCTGCCAGCGAACAACGGAAGACATGCCCTGCTTCGTTGAGGGTCACGACGATGCGCTGACAGTCCTTTGGCTTCATCTCGAAGGTCACCGTCCCATCCGTGAATTCAACCGGCCAGCGTAGGATCGGACCGTGGTCCTTGTATTTCTTGTACAGCTCGGGATCCGCCACGCAGCTCGCCACACCGCCTTCAAACTTCCAGTCGCCACGCAGCGCCTGACGGGTGGGGTGCTTGGCACTTCCGAAATCATCCACCAAACCATCCGCCCAGGTATGCAATCCCCCGAGGAGGAAAAAGGCTGTCAGGAGGAGGGAATACCGGAAAGCGGAGGAACGGGAACAGGAAACTGTATTCATGGTCTTGAGTGTCTTGGAAGCGTAGGGCCAAGTCCGTGATTTGGCACGGTCCAAAACACGATTCCATCAGGTGCCCATTTCATCAATGGCATCCCTTGGCGTGAGATGGATTTCGATTCCTGAGATGGGTTCCTGGATATTTCCGGTGGAAATGCCTCCGGATCCCATTCATCATCCCTCCCATGTTCCCTGTCCTTTCGAGGTTCCTCACCGTGGCTTCGGTCCTTTTCCTGGCCTGTCTGTCCCTCCACGCTGCCGGGCGCACCAATATCCTCCTCTTCACCGCGGATGATCTTCATGCCGAATCGCTTGGCATCTACGGCGGAAAGGTGAAGGACCTGACACCGAACCTGGATGCCTTCGCCGGCGAGGGAATGCTGTTTCAGCGCGCCCATGTGAATGCGGCCATCTGTGCACCCTGCCGGGCCATCATTGCCACGGGACGCTACAGCCATCGATCCGGGGCCATGGGATTCATGCCGGCACGTGAGGATGTCCCTGACATCGTCACCACACTGAAAAAAAGCGGCTACCATACCGGCATCCTTGGAAAGGTCGGCCATTCCACCCCCAAGAAGTCCATGAAATGGGACTATGCCTTCGACCAGAAGGAACTGGGAAACGGACGCAATCCCGGGATCTACGCCAAACGCTGTGAAGTCTTTTTCAAGCAGTGCAAGGACGCCGGCAAGCCCTTCTACTTCATGGTCAATTCCCATGACCCACACCGCCCCTACTGCAACCCCGCCAAATTAACGAGGGGAGCGGCCATGCCCTCCCGGACCTACGAACCCGAAGAGGTGGATGTTCCCGGCTTCCTTCCCGATCTCCCCGGCGTGCGTCAGGAACTGGCCCATTACCTTAATTCCACACGCCGGCTCGACGACACCTTCGGAGCGGTCATGAAGGCACTTGGGGAATCTGGGCTTGCCGAGGAAACACTCGTCCTTTTCATCACCGACAATGGGATCGCCGTTCCCTTTGCCAAGTGCAATGCCTGGTTCCACAGCACCCACTCGCCACTTCTGGTTCGATGGCCCGGCGTCGTGAAGCCGGGTTCGAAGGACAAGCAACATTTCGTCTCGGTGGTCGATCTGTTCCCCACTTTCCTGGAAGCCACCGGCGTCCAAGGTCCTGATGGCCTGGATGGCCGCTCCTTCGTTCCTCTGCTGAAGGGTCGGAAACAGGAGGGACGATTGCACGTCTTCACCCAGATCGATTCCAAGGCCGGCGGCCAGTATGTCCCAATGCGGGCCGTTCAGGACGCAAACTATGGCTACATCTACAATCCGTTCAGCGACGGCAAATACTGGTACAAGAACAACAACGAGGGAAAGACCATGGCAGCCATGAACGACGCCGCTTCCTCGGATCCCGCCATTGCTGCACGGATCCGACTCTTTCGTTACCGGGTCCCGGAGGAACTCTACAACCTCGAGAAGGATCCAGACTGCCTGCGCAACCTGATCGACCAACCGGAGCAGTCCGACATCCTCAATGAACTTCGCAACCGCCTTGAAGCCCAGATGAGGAAGACGGACGACCCCATGCTGGAAGCCTTTCAGAACCGCCATGACCGGAGCAGGGTCGATGAGGTCATGACCCGGACCTACGGCCCCAGAAAAGCCCAGAAGATCAACAGGAAGAACCAGATTTTCTAGTTTCAAAAGTAATACGAACGACATGAAGAAGCACCTATCCTACCTTGCGGCACTGCTGCTTATTCTCAGTGCCTCACCCCTCCTATCCGCCCCGTCCCTGAAGGTCCAGACGAACCAGGAGGATGCCACCTACAAGACCGGAGACACCGTCGTGTTCCATGTCCGGTTGTCCGACTCTGAGGATCCAGGCGGATCGGTCAACTTTGTCCTTTCCGAAGACGGGTTCAACGAACTCAAGAAGGGAAAGGTTCATCTCAAGGATGGCACCGCCACGATTGAGGGTTCCATGGGCAAGCCCGGGTTCCTGCGCTGCGTCGCATCCTACAAGCCCGCCCAAGGCAAGACGTTGACGGCGGTTGGCGCCGCCGCAATTTCGCCTCTTCAGATCAAGGCAAGCCTGCCCGTGCCCGACGACTTCGATGAATTCTGGGCGAAGCAGAAGCAAAGGCTGGCCGGAATTCCGATGAAGGCCACACGGACGGCGGTGACCAGCAAGGATGCCGATTGTTTCGACACGCAGATCACCTGTCTTGGCAAACCCGTTTCCGGCTACCTCGCCCTGCCGAAGAACGCCAAGGCCAAGGGGCATCCGATCATTCTCTGGGTCCACGGTGCGGGCGTCCGCAGCTCCAGCCTGGGCAATGCGGTCCAGGGCGCCAGGAACGGCATGATCTCCATGGACATCAACGCCCATGGCATCCCCAACGGAAAGCCGGGCAAGTTCTACCAGGACCTGAGCAAGGGAGAATTGAAGACCTACCGGCATGATGGCCGCGAAGATCGCGAAACAATTTACTTCAACGGCATGTTCCTCAGGCTGGTCCGAGCCATCGACTACCTGACCTCCCTGCCCGAATGGGATGGCAGGACCGTGGCCGTGATCGGGCACAGCCAGGGTGGGCTGCAGGCGCTGGTGGCAGGGGGAATTGATCCGCGGGTCACCTTCATCGGTTCGGGAGTTCCCGCCGGTTGCGATCACTCAGGCAACGCAGCCGACCGGATCAGTGGCTGGCCCAAGATCGTTCCCATGGTGGACGGGAAACCCGACCCAAAGGTCCTCGAGGCAACCCGCTACATCGACGCCGTCAACTTCGCCAATCGCTGCAAGGCAGAAGCCATCATGAGCGTGGGATTCATCGATCCGGTCTGTCCTCCAACCTCATGTTATGCCGCCTACAATCAGCTCAAGGGACCCAAGACCGTATTGAACGAACCCGCCATGGCACATGCGGCACCGGCCCACATCAAGGACGCCTTCCTCAAGGCAGTCATCAAACACGCCGGACGCTAATTCAGAGGCCCGGAGGGCCGACAGAGGGTAGCCGGTGCGCGTCAGCCACCGGAATCAAAGCCCACCCTCAAACCTAAAGCCCCGGAGGGGCGACACAATCTGAAGTGATCGGAATGACATCCGATTCTACTTTTCTTCCTTACCGGGTTCGATCAGTTCAAAGATCAACTCGGAAAACTTCGTGGGATTCGCGTGCCGGGCATTGCACATGACCACGACTCCCGTTCCCTTGCCCGGATGGATCTCCATCCGGGTCTTCACCTTTTCCTGTGATCCGCCGTGGGAAACCTTCAGGTCACTTCCCTCACCGGAGACATTGAAGCCCATGCCATAACCAATCCGTTTGCCTGAGTTCGTTTTCTGTCGCGTCCACATGAGCTTGCGGGTCTCCTCTGAGATCAGTTTTCCCTGCAGCAGTCCTTCCGCCAGTCGGGCCAGGTCCCCGACATTGGACAGATACCCACCGCCACCCAGCTTCCAGCTGACATCGGTGTTGGTGGAGGGTACCACCACTCCGGCGACACGCATGTATCCCCTGGCCCGGTTGGGAATGTCCTTCCACTGGTAGTCGGGTTGCAGGGTGTCCATGCCCAGGGGATCCGCAATCCGCTTCTGGACCTGGAGATCGAAAGGCTCACCTCCCGCCCTTTGCACGACGGCACTCAACAGGATGAATCCATGCGTGGTGTAGGAATATTTCTCACCCGGTGGATACACCAGCGGCGATTCCTTGAAGGTATCCAGGGCCAGCACCACATCCTTGAAGGGATGCTCGTTATCATAGTCCCGTTTGGTCCTGACCACAGGCCCATTCGAATAGTGAACAATCCCACCCAGATGCCCCATCAACTGACGGCTGGTGATCTTCGCCTCCTTGTCGGGAAACTCCGGCAGGTAGGTCCTCACGTCCGCATCGATGTCGAGCCTGCCCTGTTCACTCAACTGCATGGCCGCGAGGGCGGTCAAGGGCTTGGAGATGGACGCCCAGCGAAAGAGCGTCTGGGTGTCGACCGGAATCTCCCTTTCACGGTCCGCCCAGCCGTAGCCGTTCAAATAAACAATCCGGTTGTCGATGATGACGCCAACCGCCACACCAACGGTCTCCTGGCGTTCGAGCTCAGCCAACACCACCCTGTCAAAGTCTCCCGTGGTAACGGCCTTGTCCGCGCCAGAACTGGCTCCAACGGACAACAGGCCAAGTAACAGGAAAACGAATGAGAAACGGGGGCGTGGATTTTTTATCATGAAACTGAACGGGATTGTTCAAAGATCTCCCAAACGCCTCCCAAGGTCACGCCCGGATTCACGAAGGCACACAAGGCCAGCCCGGAAACCCGGAAACACAAATTCAGTGACAGGAAAGGGATCTCGTCCTATCCCCAATGGAATCCCTGACACCATGGTTGATCGAATTTTATTTGCACTCATTCTCATCTGCGTCGCCCTCCCCGATGTTTTCGGCTCAGAGGCGCCCAGACCCAACATTCTCTACATCTATGTTGACGACATGGGCTGGGGATCCATCGGTCCCAACGGGCAATGGGAGCGAAAGGAAAAAGGCCTTCCTCATCTGATCACCCCCAATCTCGACCGGCTGGCAAGGGAAGGAGTCAACTTCACCCGCTCCTACGGCTGCACCGTCTGCTCCCCTGCCCGCTCCTCCCAACAATCGGGCTTTCATCAGGGGCACACCTTTGCCGACCGCAATGATCCCGACAACGCCAAGAAGGCCATGCGCGCCGACGACGTCCTGATGGGCGACGCGCTTTCCAAGGCAGGCTACACGACTGGTTACTGGGGCAAGTGGGGTTACGGAGGCTCCAAGAGCCAGCCCAACCCGGTCATTGAGAATGTCCAGACCCTTCCCACCTCACATGGCTATCAACACGTCGCGGCAGAGCTCCATCACGTACGGGCTCACACCTTCTTTCAGCCAACGCTCTGGGCAGCCCCCGCTCCCAAAGGATCGAAGGGCGGCATGTATCTGATCCCCAACTCACTCAAGCCGATCCAGGGCAACCAGACCTACCCGGAAGAACCTGCCCTGCAAAACGACCCGCGCTACCCGAAGACCGCCTACTGCGACGACGTCTATGCCTTCGCAGCCCTCGATTTCGTCCGCAAGGGAGCCAAGACCTACCGCGACTCGGGAAAGCCCTTCTTCGGCCTTCTCGCCGTCCAGGTTCCCCATGCGCCCTTCGGAGAGATCGAGCAACTGCCCGAGTGGGACAAGGCCTACCGGGACCTCCCCTTCTTCTCGCAGCTGAACGACCAGTCGAAACAATGGGCCGCCATGGTCACCCGCATCGATGGACACATCGGCAACCTGCTGAACGCCCTGGAAGATCCAGATGGGGATGGAAACAAGGATGACTCCATTGCCAGTAACACACTCGTCATCTTCCAGTCCGACAACGGTGGTCCCCAGCACAAGGCACGTGAGGAATTCGCGGCCAACGGCGGATTGCGCGGGCAGAAGGGCCAGATCCATGAGGGAGGCATCCGCATCCCCACCCTGATGCGGTGGCCAGGCGTCCTTACGGACAAATCCCAACTCAAGCCAGGCACCAGCACCGACATCGTCCTCGACGTCAGTGATCTCCTTCCCACCTTCTGCGAACTTGCTGACATCCCTGCTCCGCTGAGCATTGATGGTGTCTCCATTGCCCCCACGATCACCGGACAGGGACAGCAACGCCACCGCGCATTCCTCATCCATGAGGCGGGAAGGAGCCAATCCATCATCGAAGGCAACACCAAGCTGGTGAAAACAGGCAAGAACCTCTCGCTCTATAACCTGAAGGCGGATTCATCCGAGAAGAACGATCTCGCCAATGATATGCCGGAAGAAGTGGCAAGGCTCGAGAAGCTGCTCATCGGAGAACGGGCCACGGAGCCGAAGGGTTTTGCAAACACCTATCACCGGTGGACCGGGCCCAATGGAGGAAAGGCCTCCGATCCGGAGAACTGGTCGGACTACACCTATGCCAATGAAGGCATCACCTACACGACGGACAAGGGTGCACCACGCTCATCATGGACAGCGACCATCAACAACAAGCTCGAGGAGGACCGATACGTCCTCGTCGACAAGGACCTGGAATTTCTCGGACTTGAAGTCTCTGGCGACAAGGCATGGCAGATCCTGCTTGTTGATGACGAACGCGATGTCCATGGACGCAACGAGATTCGAGTTGGCATGAAAGGTACGATTCATCTCAAAGACGGCAGCCTGTCCTCCCTTCGCTGGATCGAAGTGCGCGAAGGCGCCTCCATTCTCGGATCAGGCCGCATCGATGCAACGGTCTACACATCGGGAGCCATCAAGCTCAAGGGCAACATGACCATTGGGGCTGACTTCCACCAGTCCCCCGAGGGGCAATTGGCATTCCTCCTTGATGAAGCCCCGCAAGCCCAGCTCCAGGTCAAGGGAAGCCTCCGGCTTTCAGGCCGCCTGGCCATCTCGGGCACCGTGAAGGAATCCCGTCGAAAACTCGTGTCCGCCAAGGAAATCCTGGGACAATTCGACAACCCTGAGAACATCGTGACCTCCCCCGAAGGCAGGAAATACAAGATCTCCTACGAGGCGGACGCCGTATACCTCAATGCGCTCTAGACCATGAAAACAACCTCAAGGATTCTTGCAGCACTCCTGCTTTCACTCCTTTTCTGCTTTACCAGCCAATCTGCAGAAAAGGGCCGCCTCCTCTTCAAGGATGACTTCAGGAAAGCTCCAGCCCTGAAAAAGAAGAAGGTGAATGTTGCTGAAGGATGGGACCAGCGCCTCAGCTTTGGTGACTGGTCCGTACTCAAGGAGGGCGGACTCAAGGCGGTCAACGTCCCAAGTGACGGTCACGGACCTGTTCTGACCTATCTGGCTCCCATCGACAACGTCATCATCGAGTGTGAGTTCAAGCTTCCTGAAAAGGAAGGTCCTGACCGGCATTTCCGGATCTTCCTGGATCATCCTGACTATACCGGCCATACAATCGCGGCATGGGCCAATTTCTCAACCACGTTCCAGCCCCTTGGACTTACCCTGCTCCACAACCCCAAGGACAAGGACAAGAAGGTGAAGGAGGAGAAGCGCTTTGGTCCTGTCGACGTGAACCTCAAGCCGGGAAAGTGGCACCATATGCGACTGGAGCTCGTCGATGACCTGGCACGTGTCACGGTCGGCGATGTCACTGTGGAGGGTCGCCATCCGGCCCTTGCCACCACCAAGAACAAGATCGGTCTCAATCCCGGCAAGGCAGGAGGAGCCATCCGAAACTTCGAGGTCTGGGCAGCAAATCGTTGATTTCTCATTGAATTGATTTCCCGAGGATTCAGAAAAGCCACAGATTGGAATCCGAGGATCGAGGCATGCCTCACAAAGGTAGGGCGATCACTCCGTGAGCGCCCGGGCCTGGTATCCAATCGCATGAAGGCGTCTGAATCCCCGTTCGCAGCAAAGGCCCGCGCGGAGCGACGGGCCCTACCTTTGGGTCTTCCCCCTTCGCATGGGCTTCGGCAGGACAAGCGGCGTCTCGTCATGAGCTATCTTCCAGATTCTGAAAGAGGAAGAATATCTCTCACAGAGGCACGGTGATTCACGGAGAAAGGACATTTGTTGAAATGCATGCATTTCAACTCCCCGTGTTCCTCCGTGGCTCAGCGAGAGAAACGGCATTGTCTTGTTCCTCAGCGTCTCAGCGTGAGCCTGACTCCCATTCGCTCACTCCCTGAATCTCCAAACGTCCCTGGAACCACCCCTGCCAACCACTTCGATGCTTTCCAGGACCGTCTCTCCATCCGGCAGGTGAACCCTGATGTGGATGACTTCGGCCTTGTTGGGAATGGAAACCAAGGCCTCCTGATGGCCCGTGCCATCCTGAATTGCAGAAGAAACCGTCTGCCCTGCTACAAAATCCTTCTGACCTTCCTCACGCCACGAGACTCCCACCTTGTCTCCCTTTGCAGCCTGAAGGCTGATGCGCACCTTCACCGGCGAGGCATGCTTGATCTTCGCCCTGGCCATGTAAAGGCGACGCCCCTTCTTCACTTCAGGAGCCACCTTCAATCCATCTTTACCGGTCTTGGCAACGCCATTGCGCACCACCCATCCCTGCAGATCAGTCGTCTGCCCATTCTCCTTGGGAACGAACTTGGAACGAAGGGGAGCCGGAGGTTTTCCATCGAGGTAGTGGTCAAAATAATCCTCCCATGTCTGGGACATCGGCTTCGTGACCAGCCCGGGCGGGTCCAGTTCGCCTGCCCACTTGGACAGCGATGCCTTGAGACGGGCCGCCACCTGGGGATGTTCCTTCTTGAGGTCGTGCTTCTCCTCCTTGTCCTGGTCCAGGTTGAAGAGATACTCCCGGTCTCCTCCCTTCAGAAACTTCCACTTCCCTTCGCGAACAGCCGACTGGGAAATCCAGCGCCAAAAAAGCTGCCCATGAGGAGCCTCCTTCTTCTCTCCGCTCAGGTAGGGGATCAGGTTCACTCCATCAAGCGAACCATCCATGGGGAGCCCCGCCAGGGTGACTGCCGTGGCTGCCACATCCAGGGTCCAGATCGGATGTTCATACACCTGCCCCCCAGGGATGATGCCGGGCCAACTGACAATGAAGGGCACACGCATGCCGCCTTCGCTCAACATGCCCTTTTCCCCGTTCATGGGTTCATTGAGCGACCCATCCCAGCCAGGGCCACCGCCCGGGGCATCCAACTTGTGGATCTTGAGAGGCGCCCCGTTGTCGGCGATGACGAAGATCAGGGTCTTTTCCAGCAGCCCCTTTTCCTGAAGCGTTTGATGGATAAGTCCCAGCCCGTCATCCATGGCTGATATCATGGCCAGCGCCTGCCGTCTTCGCTCGGGCATCTCACCCGGAAACCGATTCAGGTATTTCGCGGGCGCATCGAGTGGAACATGAGGGGCACGGTAGGCGAGATACAGGAAGAAGGGTTCCTTTTCATGGCGTTCAATAAAGGCCCTTGCCGCCTCACTGCAGGCATCCAGGTGATAAAGCCTGGAGTTTTCCTGTCCTCCGGGAACCGTCTTGCCATCGAGCGTGTAGTTGGCCCATCCAGGACGGTTCGCATTCTTGGCGTATACATCATCGAACCCATGCGAGGTGATGGCATTCACCGGCCCCAGATGCCACTTCCCGATCTGCCCCGTCGCATAGCCCACCTTCTTCAACCGCTCGGCAATCGTGAACTGCCGGTCGAAACCCTCCAGCGATTCACCATTGGACTCAACACCGAAGCGGTTCTGGGAACGCCCAGAAAGGAGTCCCGCCCGCGACGGCACACACTGCGGGGCCGTGCTGTATCCGCTGACGGCCCTCAGCCCTCCCTTTGCGAGGCGATCGATGTTGGGGGTTTTCAGGTCCGGATACACACCCACGCTGCCCACATCGGGCCAACCATGATCATCCGTGTAGACCACAATGACGTTTGGCTTCGAGGGAAGGGTCGCAACGGCTTTCGAGAAGGATGAAAGGACGAAAAGCCCCAGCAAAGCACATACAGGACTCCTCGAAATGAAGGCGCTTATGGAAATCACTCAAAGAGGTTCCATCATACCCATGTCGCTTACCAGTGTTTCTTTGGATCAGATGAAGGAGGAATCGGTATCCGAAAGGGAGGCGAAGTTGAGAGGTACGTTTCTTGCGCTTGCGCACAATTACGATAGCCTGAATCGTTGTCGCGCGACGGTCCTGTTCCTAAATGAATCACATGCCCAACTCCGAGCAAGCCCCACCAACATTCGGGAACTTCTCCTTCTTCAGGGCCCTTCGACAACGTCGTTCACGACGATTCGGCAAAGGCATGAGGATTCCCTCGGGTCCGCTTGCCTACCAGAGCAAACACGCGGCCGATCCTCTGAACGAGGCTGAAAAGGCGGCCTTGGCCTTCGCTGCCTCCGGCATCACCGGTCCCACTCTTGCGGACCTGGCCTACGGTAAGGATGGAGGAGGCAACATCCTGGCCGGACGTGTCGGGCGGACCATCGCCAGTGGCGATGCCATCCAGAGCGTTGCCCTCGTGGTCACCGACGATACCGGAACCTGGCTTGTGCGTCGTCCCCACGACATGGAAACCGGAGAGATTCATGACGTGCTGGCTCTGGCGGAAAAGGGCGAACTCGAGGAGATCTACCGAAAGACCAGGGTCAAGGTATCCGAAGGCCGTTGCGCCGTTCCCCTCACACCGATCACCAACCTGCCCATCAACCGCTGGGCCCTTTTCGCGCCAGGCTCCACCTATTTTCTACCCATCAACGACCTGACCCTTCTCTACATCAATGGCCTGCTCGAGATCTTCAACGAGTACAATGGGGTTTTTGTCATGGACGAGCGGGCCGGATTCCGCCCTGCAGGCGTTGGCAGGTATGCCCGCAGCAAGGGAGGTCATCTCGAGGATGATGCCTCAAAGCTGAAAGTGGCCACCATCAGGCAGGTCGAGGTGATGGTCAGCGAATTCGCCACCATCGAACAGGGCATGATGCTCCAGAACCTTGCCCTGATGACCGAGGCCCTCGCGCTCGGTGGCTATCCCAATTTCGCCAACCATGAGTTCGCATGGTTCCAATCACTCGGTTTTCGCATGCACACGATGGACGCCAGTCGCTACCTTGGCACGCGCTGGCTTGAGCGACTGGGAATGAAGCTTCTGGGCAAGGACTTTGAAGTGGAGTTTCCGTTGGGCCTGGAGGCCAATGGCAAGACCCTCCTGAAACCCTATTGCCCGCCCTACCATGAATCGATGGAAGACGCGGTACGTGCCGTTGCCGAGCTCAAGTTCGGAGAAAAGGGGGCCTTTCGTTGCAATGAAAAACCCTCTGCTTGGACCGATTCCAGGTCGGTGATGAACGGAATCACTGAAGTGAGTGAAAGGGCGATCGAAACCACGATTGCCTACTGCAACTATGTCTTTGAGACCTACGGCCGCTTTCCGGCCACCAAGCCCCCCTACACCACCGTCATGGGATTCCAGGCATGCCGACTGGACACGGACTTTTACGAGAAGTTCTACAAGAAGGAGGCGCTCGGACAGAACCATTGGGACCGCGGCAACCCCGGGAAAGACTAGAACCCGTCTCTAGGAATCGGAGAATTGGGACATCTGTGCCTGAAGGTCCTCGATCGTGAGCACCGCAAGGATGGTACAACCTTGCCTCGATGAATTCACATCATGACGTGTCCCGGCAGCCGCGCTGTGAAAATCGCCTGCCGTCATCTCCCGGTCCCCGATCCAGAGATCTCCCGACAGCACAAGAATCGACTCAGGCCCGATGTGGTCATGCGCCGGATAGCGTGTCCCCGGTTCAAGCTTTCCAAGCACCACCGCATATCCCCTCGACTGGTCCATGGACAAGAGCTTGAAGAAGGCACCCGCCACCGGAAGCGGCGTCCAGTCCTTCTCGTCACCAGCCTGGACAAAGCTGAATCCCTCGGCAATTGAAGGCATCTGGTCGGGATCAGGTTGGATGCCCAGGTCAGCCATCAGCTTCTCCTTGATCCCATCCGGGGCCACGGCCATGGGAGACTCAGCCGCAATCACCTCAGCGACAAGATCCGCCAGATCGGCCATCTCCTCAACTTCAGGGGAGAATTCCCCCGCCAGGAGACGTTCCAGATCCTCCGAAGAGACCTCACCTGTGGAACCCGCCAAATGAATGGCGGCCCACTGCCTGATCTCGTCTTTGTTGAACTCTCTGGACATCTTGTCAGTTCTCAAACACCGGCATCCTGATCGGCCTGCTCCAACAGGCTGCGGAGCCTTTCCAGCCCTCGCCGAATCCTCGCCTTGACCGTTCCAAGCGGGACCCCCAGCCGTTCAGAGATCTCCGGATGGGAAAGCCCCACGAGGAATGCCAGACGAATGCAGATACGCTGCTCCTCCGGAAGGAGTTTCAGCGAGTCCCGAACCATCTCGGCACGCTCCCGAACCTCGGCATCCGACGATGGATCGCCGAAGGTTTGTTCATCCTTATCAGCCTCTTCCCCAACCGCCTCCATGACCTCGGTCCGGCGCACTTCAGAACGCAGGCGATCAATGGACTGATTCCGCGCCAAGGTGATGATCCAGGTGGAAGGCTTGCCCAATCTCCTGTCATACACCGATGCATTCTTCCAAACCTTGGAAAAGACATCCTGCACCACCTCCGAGGCGGTTTCAGGACTCTTCGTGATGGCGAGAGCGACGGAGTACACGGTGTTGGCGTAGCGATCGTAAAGTTTCGACAAGGCGCCACCTTCAGACTGCTCAATCCTGCGGATGAGTTCCTGGTCTTCCTCAAGAATCTTTGCCTGATCTAGATCCTGCTTCATTGAACATGGCAGCCAACGGCAAACAGCGTGCCTGAAACCCTTCCAAACCAGAAGCCGGAAACCCAAGGCAGTTCCAGTGGTCAACCATCATACGTGGAGAACTCTTCTCCAGATGCAGGAACACGCCATCCAATCCAAAAAAAAACAACGATCGATGCATCCGACCTGTCAGTCCCGCTCGTATCACCTGTTGAATGGAAACGGTTCGATCACGAGGCCGACGGTCTCCAGATCGCCTCCCTCACCCTCTCGGTGAAGGACGGTGGGTTCTGACATCAACCCCAAATACCGTTCGCGCGCTCCGTTGGAGTCCACCACCGTTTTCATTCTTCACCTTTTTGTTTCCCCTGACGCAATTCCCATTCCCCGCACGGGTCCTGTGCAATGAGATCACCAGAACCTCACTCCAATCTCATATTTGCCGATGGCAGAAATCCTGTTCTATCAACCCTGATTCAACTGCGTGAAGGCCGCCGACCCAAAACAGGACTGAATTGGACAGACAATCCCCACAATAGACACATGCAGTGCGAAACTGACTTATCTCGAGACGTTTCAAGAGAACTTACGGTTGGAATGGCGGAAAGGCTCATCGACCGCAGCCGCCAAACCACATGCAGTGCGGACATTTCGGACGCGGCGGGTTTGATTGGTCAATGGTGGAACAAACCCTCGGCTCCTCCCGACATCCTTCTTGCCAGGGCCCACGTTCGACAAAGACTCCGCGATTACCACGAGGCTCTGGAGGATCTTCGGGAAATCCTGGAAAAATTTCCGGACCACAACGGTGCCAGGCTGACACTGATCGAGGTTTTGAAATCCCTCGGCCGACTGAACGAGGCCGCCCGGGAAAGCATCAGCCTCCGCTCGACCCTCCCACCCCTTGTGGCAGCGACCGCCCATCTCGGTGTGGCGAGCCTTCGTGGACAAGCCAATGGCAGCTTTCACGCCCTCAAGGCACGGTTGGATCAGGACACCCATTCCTCGATCGCGCAGAAGAGGCAGGCTGCCTCCATCCTGGGTGAGATTGCCGTTCGCCTCGGCATGAAGGACGAGGCCGAACAACTCTTCCTCTACGCCCTCAACCTGGGTGAAAAGACGGAGGAAGTCCGCTGCCAGTATGCCGATCTTCTCCTGGACCAGGGTAGACATGAGACCTTGAGGCAGTTCGTGGCCACCGGTCCCGAGTCCACGGGCCTTCAGCTTCGCCTTGCCAAATCCTACCGTACGACCAGCCCGGACCATCCTCGCCTGAATCCCATACTGAGATCCTTGAAATCTTCCCTGTCGCGGAATCCATCCGGCAATCTGCAGGCGCAGTTCCTCAGGGGCTTTGGTGTTCACGCCAGCGAGCGGGAAAGGGCCTACCTCGCACTACACGTGGAACGCAACCCGGGTGACGCCCTCGCTCTCGCCATCAGGAACTGGGAGTTCCAGAAGCTTCCCATAGACACCCTTCTCGTCATCGAAGCAGCTCACGCCGCAGGAAAGCCCGAGAAGGTGGATCACGTGAAGCGCTGGATCGATGGCCACGGCATGGAGGACCAGAGACTTCTGAGATTTCTCTAGGACCAGAGTCTCAAGGTCTGAATTAGGCCATTGAACCGGAACAGGGTGCTGATGCATGATCCGTGAATGAGCACCGGTACGGCCTATCCAGTTACGCCCTCAAGGAGAACCTTCCTCAAGGCCTCAGGTGTCTGCCTCGCTCTCCCCATGCTGGAGACACTCGCGAGCGCCGAATCCGCCACTGCACCGAAGAAGGCCAAGCGTCTGGTCTGCATCGGTGGCTATCTTGGATTCCATCAATCCTCCATTTATCCCAATAATACAGGAAGCGACTACGAGCAGACCCCGCTTCTCGAGCCGCTTTCAAGACACCGCAAGGAATTCACCCTTTTCTCCGGACTCGATCATCGGGCGGCCAATGGGCACAGCAACTGGGGGAACTACCTCTGCGGCCAGCAGGTCGGTTCCGTTTCGCTCGACCAGGTGGTTGCCGAGAAGATCGGACAGGAATCCCGATTCCCCTCCCTCCAACTGACGGCCGGCAAGGCGAGCAGGTCCATGAACTACACGCGACAGGGAATCGCCCTGCCGATGATCCAGAGACCGAGTGTCCTTTACAGTCGGCTCTTTGCTTCAGCCGAAGACAGGGCCCGCACGGAATACCTGCTCAAGAGTGGTCGCAGCTCGCTGGATCTGGTTCTTGATGAAGCGAAAAGCCTCCAGGCAAAGGTCACCCATGGTGATCGGCAGAAGCTCGAGGAATACTTCCAATCCCTCCGCGACGTCGAAAAGAAGATGACCCGTCAGCTGAACGGCCTCGATGAACCGATTCCAGAAACCGACTACCAGCTTCCTGACTACGACCCGATCGCACCCAACCTGATGCTTGAGGCCGAAACACTGATGTATGACCTCATGGCCCTCGCCCTCGAGACGGATTCAACGCGGGTGGCCACCATGTTCCTTGCAGGACTGGGTCAGGTTTTCACGATCAATGGCAAGACGCTTCAAGCCGGCTATCATGCGCTTTCCCACCATGGAAACGATCCTGACAAGATCCGTGAACTCGTGATGGTGGAAAAGGAGCACATGCGTCGCTTCAGCCGGTTCCTTGACCAGCTCAAGACCAAGACCGACGAGACCGGCACCCCCCTGCTCGATTCCACGATCGTTCTAATGGGCACCGGCATGGGTGATGCCAGCCGGCACGCCAACAATGACCTTCCCACCATTGTCGCCGGCGGCGGTTTCCAACACGGGCGCCACATAGCCACCGATCGAAACCAGGCTGACGCCCCGTTGCTTGGCGACCTTTACATCACCCTGATGCAGCAACTCGGCCTGGAGGCGGATTCCTTCTCCAATGCCAGCCGCAACATGAACCAGCTCTTCAGCTGATGCATCATCGTCGTTCATCGTCATCCGGGTTCGTCCGGAGTGCCACCTTCCTTATCGCTGCCTGGATCCTTGCGCTGCCTTGTCCCGGTTCAGATACCATCCGGATTCCCGATTCGCAGCTCCGCTTCCTCAATGACTACTGTCTCGACTGCCATGACAAGGAGACGATGAAGGGCGAGATCCTTCTCGAGTCCGAACAGGTGGTCTGGGGATCACACGATGCCAACGCCCACTGGGAAAGGGTTTTCAAGGCAGTTTCAGCCGGAGAGATGCCTCCCCCCAAGAAGCGCAACCAGCCTACGGCTGAAGAACGCAAGGCATTCGTGGATTGGATCGACCAATCACTGACCACCAACACAAGGATTGGAGGCACCGTTGCAAGAAGGCTAAGCCGGGATGAATACCGCAACACCATCAAATCCCTGTTCGGGTTCAGGTTCGAACTCCCTCCAGGCTTTCCCGCCGACACCGAGAGTCATGGCTTCGACAACATCGGTGAAGCGCTCAATCTTTCCCCTCCACTCTTGAGCGCCTATGCGGAAGCCGCCAGCCTTGTGGCCGACCAGCTCTTCCCACCTGAGCGCCCGCCTGCCGAACCCGCGACCTACGAGATCCCCGCCAACGACATGGTCATCAGCTATTCCTCGGGAAGCATTCGGGACGGAGCCATGAGGATCGTCTCACGATGTGACAGCATGATGCGCAGCTGCACCTGGCCCAGCAAGGTGGAGGTCAAGGCATCCGGCATCTATGACATCGAAGTGACCGTCTCCGAATTCGAAAGAAACGGTGAATCCCCCCTGATCCTCAAGGTGCTTGCCCGCGATGTGTCCAGTACCGACGGACTCAGCGTCGGGTCGCTGCGGGTCCTCAAGGAGATCCCCATTGATTCGGCAACGCCCCGGAAGGTGCGCTTTGAAGCTCCTCTTTTCGAAGGACAGACTGTGGTCTTCTACTATGCCAATGCCCCTCTCGTGAGTGACCGGGATGCGCGGGAGGAACTGGCTGATGTCTTCAGTGCCAAGTTCCAGTCCGATCCGCGATACCTCGCTGCCTGGCAACAGATGGTCAAGAGCAGCGACCAGGGATTCCGAGGGGGTGTCGGCTGGGAAAGGGTCAAGGCATTGATGGCAGATGCGAACCTGGACCTTACCGAGGCCACAATGGATTCCACGGAAACCGAGACCCTGCTCAAGAGGATCCGCGGCAACCCGGTCCTGTTCACGGAAACCATCGCCTACGACCATTTTGAAAACGGCCCGGCCATCAATGTTCACCATTGCTCAATCTCAGGCCCGAAATCGATCATCGAAGGCCCCAAGGACCTGAACAGGAAACAACTCGCCAACTCATTCCTTGGTGCTCGCAACCAGAGATCCGATGCCAGTTGGACAAGGGAGATTCTCAATCGTTTCCTGCAGGAAGCCTTTCGGAGACCGGTGGACGACAAGACCGTCGAAGCCTATGCAGGCCTCGTGGAGGCCCACTGGAAGGACGGTCACAGCTTTGAGGAGGGATTCCACCTGGCCATCCGCACAGCCCTGATCTCACCCAGGTTCCTCTACCGAAGCCTGACTCCGGGCAGGCTGGACGACTTCGACCTCGCATCACGTCTCTCCTATTTCCTCAAGGGCAAGCCACCCACCCTCAGCCTGAGAAACACGGCAGCCAAGGGTCGGCTGTCGCAACCCGATGTGTTGAAGAGGCAGGCAGCGGCCCTGTTGCCCAGGAAGGCCAATGACCCCTTCATTGAAAGCTTCACCGGCCAGTGGCTGGATACACGCCTTCTGGCTGAAATCATGCCGGACCCAAGGCTCAAGTTCAGCCAGGATGACCAGAAGAACGCCAGACTTGAGGTCGAGACCTTCTTCCATGAAATGCTGGAGAAGAACCGTCCCCTCACGGACTTCATTGATCCCGACTTCACCTACACCAGCCCCTCCATCGCGAAGAAGATCTACGGCATCAACAAGGGTTACAACGCCAAGAAGAAGTCGCTCCAGCGCATCAGCATGGAAAGAGGTGGCCGCTATGGCGGTTTACTTGGTCAGGCCGCCATCCTCATGGCCACCGCCAATGGCGTGGACACCCAACCCGTGCTTCGCGGCGTCTGGGTGCTTGAGAACATCATCGGCAATCCCCCTCCACCGCCTCCCATGGCGGTGCCTGCCATCACCCCGGACACCACGGGCGCCAAGACACCCAGGGACCTGCTCAACGCCCATGCTTCCGACAGCCGGTGCGCAGGATGTCACCGAAAGATTGATCCTATCGGATTCGCACTGGAAAACTTCGATGCCGTCGGCCGCTGGCGCACGCACTACCCCATCTACAAGGCCGACAAGAAGGGACGCCTCCAAGCCTCCGATGGCCCGGCGATTGATTCCTCAGGAAGCCTGCCGGACGGAACCCCCATCCGGGACATCACCGATCTCAAGTCGTGGCTCGTGGAAAATGTGGACCAGTTCGCGGAATGCCTTTCAGAGAAACTGATGACCTATGCAACAGGCCGCGTTCCCAATTACGTGGAAAGGAAGGAAATCAAAACGATCGTCCAGGCGAACCTCAAGGAAGGAAAGGGCTTTCAGGACCTCCTCCTCGACCTGATCGCCAGCGAGACCTTCCGGACCAAGTAGGCTACTTCCCGGCCGTCCGTGGCTGAGGCTTGGCCCCAGCCTTCTTCCCCTTCAACTGCGGGACCAGCCAATCCAGCCCGTCCAGGTTGTCCTTCAACCTTTCCTCCACGTCATCCTGGGTGTGCCCGATGATTCCAATGGGGCCATCGTAGCCTGATGCGACAATCGTCCTCATCATCTTGAGCTCATGTTGCCCCTGGCCCAGTTGCAGGATCTTCGGTTGGGCGCCCTCGTTCATGCCATTGAGATTCAGGCAGAGAAGGTACGGCTTCATCACTTCGAGCGACTTCTTGAAATCAGCGATATGCTCGTGGGCATGGTGGAAGTTGTAGACGATTCCCACATTCTCCATCTGGTGGTGTTCCCTCAGGTATTGGCAGACCGCCACGAGGTTCTCCGGTTCCCCGCCCCATCCACCATGGTTGTAGAGACCAAACCGGCTCCCGATCCCGCGGGCCTGTTTGGCGAAAGGCAGCATGGCTTCCGCGGCCTTCCGGATCCGCTCCTCCTGGGTGTCGCCCTTGGGAGAGGGAGCGGTCTTCCAGATCTGAGGCGAAAGGCCATGTTTCCTGAACAGCTCAAAGGCCTTGGGGTGCGTGCTCCAGAACGCGAAATACTCGATGCCATGCTTCTTGTATTGAAGGATCTCCTCCTCGAACTCGGCCACGTGCTGGGCACGCCAGTCGTAGGCACATTTCCTCAATCCCAGCTTTGCCAGCATCTCCGCCCTCGCCTCAGGCCCACGCTTCTTGCCATCAAAGGGAACAACACACCAGGCAACGAGGTTGTCCCGCTCAAAGAGACCGGCTACGGATGGCGCAGCGAGGTTTGATGCCACGGGCGACACCAGCAGGATCAGGGACAAAAGGATTGGAAAGCGCATGACCCAAGTAAGTCAGAAATCGACCTGAAATACCATTTTGGTTTGAAGCCGACCGTTGCCCTTTCAACGGTCAGAAGGCAGTCTGTCTCTATGTTCCTGCGATTCTTGCTCATCGCCCTCATCGGCTTTCTGGGGACCGCTTCCATCGCGGCTTCCAGTCCCAACATCATCTTCATCCTTGCCGACGACCTCGGTTATGGGGATCTCGGATGCTACGGCCAGAAAACCATCAGGACACCAAACCTGGACCAGATGGCAAAGGAGGGCATGCGTTTCACGGATTTCCATTCCGGATCCACCGTCTGTGCCCCATCCCGATCCACCCTGATGACGGGCCTGCATACCGGCCACACCTACCTTCGCGGCAACGGGAGCCACATGCTCCGCCCGGATCCTTTGGACCTGACCGTGGGGACGGTCCTTCGCAATGCCGGCTACGCCACCGCGATGATCGGCAAGTCCTGCACCATCGGCAATGTCACCTCCGATCCGTCCCAACCCAACCGCAAGGGCTTCGACCACTTCTTCGGGGTCCTGAGCCATGTCGAGGCACACCATTACTTTCCTCCAAGGATGTATCGCAACGGGAAGACCATCGACTTCCCCAACAACAAGGAGCACGAGGGGGACCACTACATACACGATCTCCTACTGGGTGAAGCCACTGCATGGATGGAACAGCAGAAGAACAATCCCTTTTTCCTACTCTATTCCTCACTAATTCCACATGCCTCACTCTATGCTCCCGAGGAATGGGTCGCCCCATACCGCGGCCAGGTAGGCCCTGAACGCGTGGTCAAACAGGGTCATTATCGCGGCACGGATGAACCCAATGCCACCTTCGCAGGGATGGTCAGCAGGCTCGACTGGGAGGTGGGCCAACTCCTGAAGAAGCTGGATGAACTGGGGCTGTCCGAGAACACGGTGGTCATGTTTGCCTCAGACAATGGCGCCCATTCGGCAGGAGGCCACAGGGAGGGCGACTTCAACTCATCCGGACCTCTCCGTGGCGAGAAACGCGAAATGTATGAAGGCGGCATTCGGTCTCCCTTCATTTTGAGATGGCCCGGAACCGTGAAGGCGGGAAGCACCAGTCACCATGTGGGGGCCTTCTGGGACTTCATGCCGACTGCCTGTGAACTTGTGGGCACCGAGGCACCCGAGGGAATCGACGGCATCAGCTTTGTCCCCACGCTGCTGGGACGAAAGGACCAGAAAAAGCACGACTACCTTTACTGGGAATTCTTCGAGAAAGGCGGACGACGTGCCCTGCGCATCGGGGACTACAAGATCGTCCAGTACAACCTGATGAAGAAGCCCAAACCCATCGAGGTCTACGACGTGAGGAAGGACCTCGACGAATCGGAAGACCTCGCCACCCAGAAGCCGGACCTTGTGAAGAAGGCAGAGAGGCTCTTCAGGGAGGCCAGAACCACGAGTCCAATCAAGAACTTCAATTTCCCGGAGTGATCCGATGGCATTTCGTCTCACTGCCCTGCTCATTATCACCTGCCTCGGTCTCCAGGCCGCTTCCCCACCCAACGTGGTCTTCATCATGGCCGATGACCTCGGCTACGGAGACCTGGGGTGCTACGGAAGCCCTGACATCAGGACACCCCACCTTGATCAACTTGCGAAGGAAGGCATACGCTTCACCGATTACTACGCCACCGGCCCGACCTGTTCACCCACCCGCGCCGGTTTCCTGACCGGACGCTATCCGCAACGGATCGGGATGGACAATGCGCTCTACTACCAGGAAATGGGACGCGGGATCGATCCAGAAGGGCGCACCCTTGCCCACAGTTTCCAGGCCGCCGGTTACACCACCGGACTTTCGGGCAAGTGGCACCTCGGATACGACACGGAACGTCAGCCCAACCACCAGGGATTCAATCACTTTTTCGGGCTGCTTGGCGGCAACCATCATTACTTCCAGCACATGGACCGCATTGGAGTCCATGACCTCTGGCTAAACACGGAACCTGTGAAGCGAAGGGGTTACAGCACCGACCTGATCACGGAGGATGCACTGGGGTTCATCCGCAACAATCAGAAGAATCCCTTCTTCCTCTACCTGTCCCACGCCGCTCCCCACTTCCCCTGGCAGGGTCCCGGCGACCAGGGGAAGGACATCCGCCCCAAGCACAAGTCCTGGCAGATCGGAGATCGCGAGACCTATCGAGCGATGGTGGAGTCCATGGACGCAGGAATCGGCAGGGTCCTTAAACTCATCGATGACCTCGACCTTCGGGGAAACACCCTGGTCGTCTTCTGTTCCGACAACGGAGGCCACACCTATTCCGACAACCGTCCCATGGGCGGGGACAAGGCCACCCTCTGGGAAGGCGGCATCCGCGTCCCCTGCATCGCCCGTTGGCCCGGCAGGTTCAAGGAAGGCAGTATTTCCTCGGCACCGGTCAACACCATGGACTGGAGCGCCACGTTTCGGAACCTGATCGGACAGGACGTCGCTGCAGGGGATGGAGGGGACGTCTTCAAGCTATTGGAATCCCCGGATCTCGCTGCAAGGCGCACGATGTTCTGGCGCAGGAAATCAGGCCCAAAGCGAAAGGTCATCAACCCGGGAAGGGCTGTCCGGCAGGGCGACTGGAAGCTCCTGCAGATGGAGAACGGCACGACCCACCTGTTTCACATCAGCTCGGACGTCTCGGAGTCCACCAACCTCTGCTTTCATCATCCAGACAGGGTTGCCCGGCTCACCACCCTTCTCGATGAATGGGAGGCATCCATCGATCGTCCGTGATTTCTCATTCAACCATGAACAGAAACTGCATCCACAGGACACTCCTAGCAGGAGTTCTCTCCCTCAGCACCCTCCTCTCCAACCAGCTTCAGGCAGGTCCCTTCAAGAAGGTCTTCTTCGAGGATGACTTCTCGGGTAGCGCACTCAAGAAGCAGTGGGGGTCATGGAAGAGCGAAACCATCGTCAAGGACGGCGTCATGGTCGGCATCACCCCCAAGACCGCCGATCACCCGTCGGTCAACTCCATCGAACTCCCTCCCCTGAGCGACATGGAGGTCGAGATCTCCTTCAAGTTCGAGGGTTCCAAGCGCTTCAGTGTCATGTTCCGCGACCTCGGCTACAAGGGCTCCCATGCCGGGCACATCTGCCACGTGGGCGTGGGCCAGGACGCGATCACTCTTTATGACGGAAAGACCGGCATCTTCGTGAAGGAGATTCGCGACAGGAGGAAGGCGGGAGAGAAACTCGACAAGGCCACCCAGGACATGCTCAAAACCAAGTCCGTCAACAACAAGATCGACATCGATCCCAAGGCCTGGCACCGCCTGCGCATCCGCATCGAAGGCGACGTCCTCAAGATATGGATCGACGACAAGCTGGTGGGCACCCTCAAGTCCGAAGGCATCGCCCACACCACCAAGTCCAACATGAACATCACCACCGTGGACCGCGAGGTCCACTACGATGATTTTGTAATTCGAATTCCGTAGGGAAAGGATTGGTTCCCCGCAGATTGGAATCCGAGGATCGAGGCATGCCTCACAAAGGTAGGGCGATCACTCCGTGAGCGCCCGAGCTTGGCATCCAATCGCAAAGGAACATCCTGAATCCCCGTCCGCAACAAAAGCCCGCGCGGAGCGACGGGCCCTACCCTTTGGGGCTTCCATTTTCGCATGAGCTATTTTCCGAATCCTAAAGGAGAAGGAATATCTCTCACTGAGGCACGGGGATTCACGGAGAGAGGACATTTGTCGAAATGCATGCATTTCAACTCCCCGTGTTCCTCCGTGGCTCCGTGAGAGAAACGGTATTGTCTTATTCCTCCGCGCCACTGCGCCTCCGCGTGGGGGCAATAAAAAGGCCGCGCCCTTTCGGGAGCGGCCTTTTCTGAAATCACTGGGATCTAGGATCCTGCCTACTCAAGCGGACGGACTTCCTTCTGCCAGCTCTCCGGCTTCTCGGAGATGTCGCTGTCGTCCTCGTAATCCTTCTGCAGCTTCTTGAGCTGGTTCTTGAGACGTTGGGTCAGCTTGGCGTGCTTGGGCTGCCCATAGATGTTGGTCAGCTCGTCCGGATCGTTCTTCAGATCGTAGAGTTCCCACTCGTTTCCAAACTGATAGAAGTGCATCAGCTTGTAACGCTCGGTCCGGATGCCGTAGTGACGGGGCACCATGTGAACGCTGGGATACTCGTAGTAGTGATAGTAGATGCTCTTGCGCCAGTCCTTGGGATTCTTGCCCTTCAACAGCGGCACCAGCGAGCGTCCCTGCATGTCGCCAGGAATAGGAGCCCCAGCGATGTCGAGGAAGGTCTCGGCATAATCCAGGTTCTGGATCAAGTGGTTGTCCTTGGAACCCGCCTTGGTCACACCGGGCCAGTAGGCGATGAAGGGCATCATCAGGGATTCCTCATACATCCAGCGCTTGTCATACCAGCCATGGTCTCCGATGTAGAAGCCTTGGTCGGAGCTGTAGATCACGATGGTGTTCTCATCCAAGCCCAGCTCCTTGAGCGTGTCACGAAGACGACCCACGCTCTCGTCCACGCCCTTGACACAGCGAAGGTAGTTCTTGGCATAGCGCTGATACTTCCAACGCACGAGGTCCTTGCCGGAAAGGTTGGCCTTGTGGAAGGCCTCATCCTTGGGACCGTAGGCATCACGCCAGGCCTTGAGCTGCTCAGGCGTCATGCGCTTCATGTTGTTCCAGGCAGAACGATCCTGGCGCTTCTGGGAAGCAGGCTGGTTGAACTCCGGGGTCAGATCGACGAAAAGGTCGTAGTTGAGATCCATGTGACGATCGATCTCCAGTTCCTGATGGCGTGCAGGCGGCGCATTGTCCTCCCACTTGTCGAAGAGGGTCGCAGGCTCAGGGATCTCGATGTCGTCATAGAGGTGCAGGTGACGCAGAGCGGGCATCCAGTTGCGGTGAGGTGCCTTGTGCTGGACCATCACCATGAAGGGCTTGTCGGCCTGTCGCTTGTTCTTCAGGTAATCCACCGCCAGATCAGTCACCACGTCGGTACAGTAGCCATCGATCTTCTTCTTTCCGTCCGCGAAGATCATGTCGGGGTTGTAGTAGAGCCCCTGCCCGGGGAGGACGGCCCAGTCATCATAACCCTGCGGCTGTCCCTTGAGGTGGCTCTTTCCGTAGATGGCGGTCTGGTATCCGGCCTTCTGGAGGAGCTTGGGAAAGGTCTGCTGGTTCCAGTCAAAGCTGTTGCCGTTGTTCATGAACCCGTTCTTGTGGCTATGCTTGCCGGTCTGGATGACGGCACGGCTGGGACCACAGATGGAGTTGGAACAGAAGCTCTTCCGGAAAAGCATTCCCTGCCCGGCCAGCTTGTCGATGTTCGGGGTCGGGTTGACTGATTTCAACCAGCCGTCATAGGCACCAATGGCATGAGGTGCATGGTCGTCGGTGAAGATGAAGAGGATGTTCGGACGCTGATCCTTGGCCCAGAGCGAGGCCGACCAGAACAGCAAGACGGTCAGAATGGTAACAATACGCAGTTTCATAGATCCAATTGAGGTGGACGGAGAAGGTATCAATCCAATCCCGGGAGTCCAGAACAAGACGCCATCAGCTCCGGCCGCATTCATTTGGAACCATGAAGGGCATGAAGGACCATGAGAAGAAGATCTGCAGCCTCCTTCTTCCCACCATCTGCGTTCATCTGCGCCATCTGCGGATTAGACCCGATGCGGACGGTAACGCTCCCGGAAAAGCCGGGGCGTCACGCCGGTGAACTTGCGGAACTGGACGGTGAAGGCGCTCTGATCGCAGAAGCCGAAGTCCAGTGCGATCTGGATGATGGGTTTCTCGGTGCGGGCCAGTTCGTCGCAGGCACCCTGAATCCGGGTCCGCAGCGCAAACTCATGGGGCGACATCCCAAAGACCTCACGAAACTTGCGCGACAGCTGCCGAACCGACAACCCGGCCACCCGCGCCATCTCCTGGGCAGAGATGTTGCGGTGAAGGTCCGTGCGGATCAGTTCCACCGCCTTGCCCACACTGGAAAATGGCATGAGCGCCCTGCGCTTGCCCTCATAAGTCTGCGTGGTTCCCATGATCCCAATGATGTTTCCATCGGGATCCCGGATAGGGAGCTTGGTGGTGACAAACCAGTCGAGGACCCGTTGCTCGTTGTACCAGATCTCCACCCGGTTAATGAGAGGCTGACCGGTTTTTAACACGCCGACATCATCCCGAACGAAATTGTCAGCGATTTCCTGAGGGAAGAAATCATAGTCGGTCTTCCCGACGATCTCATACTCCTCGTCCACTCCAAGGCGCTCCAGGATCTCGCGACTGACGCTGATCATGCGGCTGTTCTCGTCCTTGATGAAAAAATGAAGCCCTGGCAAATGATCAAACAGCAGTTTCACCTGCTGGATGCCATCCATGCGCCGGAAAAACTCCTGCTGGATGACGGTTGCCTCTCGGGGTGTCTTCATGTGCTTTTTTTCAATAAAAGGCCATGGGATGTCGAACCCTTTTTTAACACTCCATGTCACGATTTCAAAATGGCATGACTGTTCTTTACTAGACCCATCGAGCGCGAGAACGGCAGAATTCGGAATGATTCAACGCCTTCTCTTAACGGCAATCCTGACGCTGGTGAACTCGGTTCACGCCGCCGGGAAGCCCAACATCCTCTACATCATGTCCGACGACCATGCGGCCCATGGAATCGGCGCCTATGGCAGCAGGCTGGCGGTTTTGAATCCCACTCCCAACATCGACCGGCTGGCCAGGGAAGGCGTCCGCCTCGCAAACTGCTTTGTCTCCAACTCGATCTGCACCCCCAGTCGCGCCAGCATCATGACGGGCCAGTACAGCCACGCCAACGGAGTCACCACGCTCAACGGAAAGATCCCACCCGAGAGGCAGACCGTCGCCATTGAGATGAGGAAGGCTGGCTACGAAACCGCCATGGTCGGCAAATGGCACCTCAAGGAGGAACCCGCCGCCTTTGACTTCTACACGGTGCTTCCGGGACAGGGATCCTACTTCAACCCCATCTTTCGTGTCCGGGGAAAGGAAAAGTGGCCGAACAACACGATCCGGGTCGCTGGCTATGACAACACGCATTCCTCGGATGCCATCACCGACATCTCACTGAGGTGGCTTAAGCAGAGGAAATCGGACAAGCCCTTCTTCCTGATGCATCACTTCAAGGCGCCCCACGACAACTTTGAAAACGCGGAGCGCTATGATTTCCTCTACGAGGATGTCGACATCCCCGAACCCGAAAGCCTCTGGAAGCGGGGCAACCACGGCCCACAAAACCTTCCCCGCTTCGGCACCTCCGTTTCCAAGCGCAACACCCGTCGCAACATGGGACATCACATGTTCGTGGATGAGTCCCTGTCCAACGAGGCCTACACCCGCACCGCCTACCAGCGCTACCTGAAGAAGTTCCTCCGCTGTGTGAAGGGTGTCGATGACAACATAGGTCGCCTCCTGGAACATCTGGAGAAAACCGGGCAGCTTGAGAACACCATCATCATCTACACGGCCGACCAGGGGTTCATGCTGGGAGAGCACGACTACATCGACAAGCGTTGGATGTATGAGGAATCCATGCGGATGCCCTTCATCATCCGCCACCCGGCCTCGCTGCCGAAGGGGAAGGTCCTCGATGACATCGTCAACAACGTCGACTTCGCCCCCACACTGCTGGACCTGGCCGGAGTGGCTGGATCAAGTTTTCCTTCCCAGTTCCAGGGCCGCAGCTTCGTGCCCAACCTCAAGGGCAACACTCCGGCCGACTGGCCACAGGCAACCTATTACCGCTACTGGATGCACATGGCCCACCACGACAACCCCGCGCACTACGGCATCCGGACCAAGACGCACAAACTCATCTTCTTTTATGGCCTCGGACTGGATGCCCCTGGAGCCAAGAAGGATCCCACACCTCCCTACTTCGAACTCTACGACCTGCAGAACGATCCCCATGAGATGAACAACGTCTTCGGCTCAGCCAAATACGCCAAGATCCAGAAGAAGCTCCTCAAGCAACTGGATGACCTGAAGAAGAGGATTGGCGATACCGATGAAAAGTATCCCGACCTGGTGGCGGCGAGGAAAAAGGCGGAGTAGCGATTTCAAATCTCACATTTCAGATGAGGGGCGTTCTGACTCCCCGTCCGCAACAACGGCCCGCGCGGAGCGACGGGCCCTACCCTTTGGGGCTTCCCCTTTCGCATGGGCTTCGGTGAGACAGGGAAGAATATCTCTCACGGAGCCACGGTGATTCACGGAGAGAGGCCATTTATTGAAATGCATGCATTTCAACACCCGTGTTCCTCCGTGGCTCCGTGAGAGAAACTTCTCTCCCCTCTGCGTCTCGGCGTCTTGGCGTGAGATCGAATGGGATTGGTTCCCCGCAGATTCAGAAAAGCCACCGATTGGAATCTTACCTCTCAAGGTAGGGCGATCACTCCGTGAGCGCCCGGGCATGGCATCCAATCGCAAAGGGACATCCTGACTCCCCGTCCGCAACAACGGCCCGCGCGGAGCGACGGGCCCTACCCTTTGATTCTTCCGCCCTCGCATGGGCTTCGGTGAGACAGGGAGATAGGACCTTCATTGAAATGCATGCATTTCAACTCCCCGTGTTCCTCCGTGGCTCAGTAAGAGAACCCTTTTTTCCTAGAACGCTTCTCTACTCGCCGTGAGTCTGTTCAGAATTCTGCAATTAGAATTCGGGATTGAATATTCGGACTACTTCTTTTTTGCGTAGGAGCGTTTCCAAAAGAGATCGCTGCCAACCCGCACCAGGGTGGCGCCTTCCTCGATGGCGATCTCGAAGTCGTTGCTCATTCCCATGCTGAGCTCGGGAAGCGGGGCCCCCAGGTGTTCTTCCATTTCATCACGGATCTCCCGAAGCCTGGCAAACGCGGGCCGGGTCTTCTCCACTTCAGGGGTCCATGGCGCCATGGTCATCAGGCCATGGACCTCCAACCGGGGCAGCTCCACGATCTGGTCGAAGGCCTCCTGAAATCCATCAGGGCGGAACCCATACTTGGTGGCCTCGCCTGAAACATTGACCTGAAGGAGAACCGGAACCATCCGGGCCTGTTTCTCTGCGTGCTTGTTGAGTTCCACCGCCAGCGAAACGCTGTCCACGCTGTGAATCATCTTGAAAAGGAAGACGGCATCCCGTGCCTTGTTCGATTGGAGATGTCCGATCAGGTGCCAGGTCAGGTGCTGGGGACAGCGTCCGATCTTCCCCTTGAGCTCCTGGACCTTGGATTCGCCAAAGACGGTGAGCCCCAGGTCGGCAGCCTCCGATATGGCGGAAGCTTCATGCGTCTTGGAAACGGCAACCAGGGTCACTTCGTCCCTGGACCGTCCACAACGGTCGCAGGCCGCTTCAATCCTCGCATTAATCCTTTCGAGCCTTCCCTCAAGGTCCATGGGCATAACCTAGGTCCTGACGCCCCTTCTGCCGAGTGGATTCAAAGAAAACCCGGCTTAAAAAATGACAAAAAATTAATGTCCTCCTTGGGCTCAAAACCGCGTTTTTCTCACAGAGGCAAATAACGCCCGAACCGCATGGCTACCTTACGCGACGCACTCAAACGCTGGCAGGAGAAGAACCGGACCACCTTTTCCATCATCCTGTTTCTAGCGCTGACGCCACTGGTCTTCAGGACCGTCGCCCTTACCCGGGCACACTCGGCGCTCAACCGTTCCGATGAGCCTTCCTATCTGGAGTATCGCGGTGGATTCAAGCGTGGATCCATCATGATCATCCACTTTATTCCATCACAAGGACCTGATTCCCAGCAACTTGTGACGGCACTCATCGATCGCGGTGCCTTCCCTTCCGGCACGGAAACGGTCTATTGGATGGGACAGTCCGACTCAAGGGAAGAGAACCTGAAGCTGCGCGGTTTTGCTTGTTCCAAGCTGGCACCCGAAGCCTCCCACATCCTCCCCGGGGAAGTAGGCGACACCCCCAAGGTGGCGGTCATCTACGGTTCCGGAAGGATGATCTACTTCGGAGAGCACAAGGACGGGCCTCCCTGGCTCAGCCGTTCCCTCGAGGCCAAACGCCGCCCTCAGACCTGATTCCGAGGTTGATCTGGACGAAAAGGGTCCCCGGAAGGTATCCCCTTCCCATGACCCAAAGCCTTCTTGTCGTCCTCCTGATTGGACTGCTCCTGCCACTCCCTTCAACAGAGGCAGCCTTGCCCCGCGTCACCATTGGTTCCGACGGGAAATCCTTTCAGCAGGTGGGGGCTGACAAGCCTTTCGTGGTCTGGGGCGTCAACTACGACCACAACCGGGATGGACAACTGATTGAGGATTACTGGACCACTGATTGGAAACAGGTCTCCGAGGACTTTCAGGAGATTCGCGACCTGGGAGCCAATGTCGTCCGCGTCCACCTGCAGCTCGGGAAGTTCATGAGATCTCCAGAGGAGGCTGATCCGGAGCAGCTCAAGCGCCTCAAGGGCCTCATCCATCTCGCCCACGAATCCGGCGTCTACCTGAACCTTACCGGCCTCGGATGCTACCACAGGAAGGACGTTCCCGCATGGTATGACACCATGTCGGAAGAGGATCGATGGCAGGTCCAGGGACGCTTCTGGAAGGCGATCGCGTCAACCTGCAAGGGAGATCCAGCCATCTTCTGCTACGACCTGATGAACGAGCCGATCGCTCCCGGCAGGAAGGTGGAGAAGGACTGGCTGGGTGGAGAGCTGGGCGGGAAGTTCTTCGTGCAGCGCATTTCCCTCGACGCCAGGGGCCGAAGCCAGAAGGAGGTTGCCCGCAAATGGGTCGAGACGTTGACCCGCTCCATCCGCGAGGTGGATGAGCAGACCCTGATTACCGTCGGGGTGATTCCCTGGGCGCATGTCTTTCCCAAGGCCAAGCCTCTCTTCTATTCCCCCGAGGTCTCAGGTTCCCTTGATTTTGTCAGCGTTCACTTCTATCCCAAGAACAATGAGGTGGATCAGGCGATCGAGGCGCTCAAGGCCTATGAAATCGGGAAGCCTCTCGTGATCGAGGAGATGTTTCCCCTGAAGTGCACGCTTCGGGAGATGGACGACTTCATTGAGCGTTCCAAGGGGATGGTCGCAGGCTGGACCAGTTTCTATTGGGGCCAGTCGGTGAAGGAGTTGTCCGAAAAGAAGGGAGACTTCGCCAATGCCCTCAAGCAGCAATGGTTCAGCTACTTCGAACTCAAGTCGTCATCCATCAAGGAAGGTCGATCCCGTCCCGTCGGATCCTTGGGGAATGACAAGTAGCATACGGTCCTAAAAAGGCTTGATGCAACGGCGTCTGCCATTACCTTTCCGTCCGCCGTTGTCCGATGGTGTAATGGTAGCACAGAGGCCTTTGACGCCTTTAGTCATGGTTCGAATCCATGTCGGACAACCATTCTTCCCCTGAATCCCTTCCCTCCAGAAAAGGCCGACCGGATCCAAAGATTCTTTAATTTCTGTCTAGACAGAAATTAAAGAATGAACGACTTTGCATCATGGTTCGAGAGGTTCCAACTGGCCACGAGAAGGTTTTAAGAG